>JAOUEG010000027.1 GCA_029858845.1 Chloroflexota bacterium
ACGCGACGAAGCCGAGACCGGCAGCGGCGGCCATCGAGCCGGTCGCGGCGGATGCCAGGAACGTCAGGGCGGCCCACGCCGCCAGGGCCAGCCAGCCGAGGAGGCCCATCGCGATCCAGCCGGCGATATCGGGGGGCTCGAACAGGATCGCGGTGTAGAGCCACCCGAGCCCCACGGCCATCGCGACGGACATGGCCAGGACGAGCCCGATCGCGGCTGCCTTCGCGGCGAGGAACGCGCCGCGGCCGACCGGGCGCGCCAGGATGAAGGCCGCCGTGCCGCGCTCTATCTCGCTCGCCACCGAGCCCATCGCCAGCACGATCGCCGCGAGGGCGCCGAACTGGGCGAGGTTCTTCTGGACCTGGACAACCGCGTCCGCGGCGGTCGGCGTCGGGATCTCGATGGACGCGAAGGCGTCGCCGGCTGCAGCCTGGATGATCTCGGGCAGGAAGCGGGCCAGTAGCGGCGACGAGAGCCCGACCAGGATGAACAGCCCGGCGACCACGGGCAGGCGATAGGTCCGCCACGATTCGAGCAGTTCCTTGCGGAACAGGATGGACAGCCCGCTCATTCAGGCGACCCGCTCGACCGGCGCTCGCCCGACCAGGCGCAGGAAGACATCCTCCAGGGTGGGGCGCTCCTGCTCGAAGCGGACAAGATGCACCCCGGACGCGACCACGAGCGGCAGCAGTCCCGCGATGGCCGCAGCCTCGTCGTGGACGGCCACGACCAGCTCGCCGGCGCCGCCAGATGTCCGGGCGCACCACGGGGCCGTGCCCAGTGCGGCCCGAAGCGCCTCGACGGCGTCCTCCTGGTCCGGCGCCAGCACGAGCCGATACGACGCCACCGCGTAGCGTGCCAGGAGGTCGTCAAGCGCTGCCTCCTCGACCAGCCGTCCGGTGTCGAGGATCCCGACGCGGTCGCAGATCCGCTCCACATCGTCCAGGACGTGGGTCGAGAAGATGACCGTCGCGTTGCCGCGCAGGTCCGCGATCAGGGACAGCAGGTCCCGTCGACCCTCCGGATCGAGCGAGCTGACGGGCTCATCGAGCAGCAGCAACCCTGGGTCGGAGACGAGCGCTGCCGCGATCCCGAGGCGTTGCCTCATCCCGCCCGAGTAGCCCCCGATCCGGCGCTCGGCGGAGGCGTCCAGCCCGGTTCGCTCGAGCGTGTCGCGCGTCCTGGCCCGCAGTTCGGCGCCGGTCAGGCCCGCCAGGCGTCCGGCCAGTTCGACCAGCTCCCGGCCCCGCATCCATCCGTAGAAGCGAGGGGCCTGGTCGAGCACGCCGATGGACCGCCGGACGCCGGGGTTGTCCGGCTGGACCGTGACGCCATCGATCGCGACCGCGCCGGCAGTCGGTCGGGCCAGGCCGGTGATCATCCGGAGGGTGGTGGTCTTGCCGGCGCCGTTGGGGCCCAGCAATCCGAAGACGGACCCGGCCGGGATGTCCAGATCCAGCCGGTCCACCGCCAGCACCCCGCCGCCCGATCCGCTGAACCGTTTCGTCAGGTCGCGGCAGGCGACAGCGGACGGCGAACTCACTCCTCCTCCCGCCCGATAGTGAGGTAGAGGATCGGCCCGAGCACGTTGACCAGCACGATGATCAGGCCCCACATCAGCTTGCTGTCGCCCCGCACGCGCCGCTCCGGCTTGAGGAGATCGCGGAGGGCGATGACGAGCAGGACGAGCTGGATGACGATGATCGGCAGGATCAGCAGGAGGATCTGCGTTTCGGTCATTGCGTGCGCCGCTCCGGATCGGCCTTCCAGACGAAGTAAGAATAGGCGAACGTCACGCCGACCAGGACGAGCAATCCGCCGATCACCGCGGTGATGAGCAACGTGCCGGTGGTCCCGGCCAGGCCGAGGACGAGGAACACGATCCCTTCGATCACGAACAGCCAGCCACCGAGACGGTGGGTCTTCGTCCAGGCGACCTCGCTGGTCAACGTCCAGGGCGTCCGGATCCCCGCCATGTAGTTGGACCGGACCTTGGGCAGGTAGTTGCCGATGACGATGAAGAGGACACCCATCCCCACGAACAGGAGTCGGGTGATGTCCACGGCTGCGCCCATGGCGACGCTCACCGCCAGGATGTGGAGGCCACCCAGCAGGGCCATGACCCCGATCCAGATCGCCCCGTAGGCCTTGCCCGAGCGCTCGATATTCGTCCGTCGTGGCTCGATGCGCGGGATGATCGCGAGCAGGGCCGCGACCCCGCTCGCGAGGAACGGCAGGAGCAGCAGGCCGACGGTCTTGTCCGCCCAGCCATCCGGTTGGCCGTCCGGGCCCCAGTGGATCGGGACCTGGGCATCCGCAGGGAGCTGGAGCCAAGCCCAGGCGCTGATCAGGAACATGGCGGTCACGATCGCGATGCTCGTGACGATCATCGGGCGACGGTTCAACGTTCCCCTCCCGGGTCGATCCGGAACGCCTCGAGGAGCGCGGCCATGGCCTCCTCGAGCACGGACAGGTTCAGGTGGTAGGTGATCGACGTCCCGCTCCGGTCCGCGCTGATGAGGTCTGCCTCGCGCAGGACGGAGAAGTGGCCGGACATCGTGGGCCATGAGAGCTCGAACTGGGCGGCCAGCTCGCCCGCGGTCATGTCGCGCTCGCGAAGGAGTGCGAGGACACGACGACGGGTCGGATCGGCCAGGGCCCGGTAGACGCGATTGATTAGGAACCTCCCTAATTAGAAGATCAACAAGGTAGAAGCGGCGCCGACGGGCGTCAAGAGCCAGCCAGGACGTGCAGCCCTGCACGCGCCCGGTCCAGCGCCGTGGCAGCCACTGCTAGACTCGGCCCGCCCGACCCGCGGCACACGACGTTCCTGACCGATGGAGGCCGACCACCGATGACTGACGACCGCGAGCGCTGGGCGCTGATCCTTGGCGCCTCATCCGGGATGGGAGAGGCAACGGCCATCACGCTGGCCAAGGCCGGCTACAACATCTGCGGGATCCATCTCGATTTCCGGGCAGCGCTCGCCCATGTCGCCGAGGTCACGGAGGCCATCGCTGCGACCGGCGCCGAGGCGCTCTACATCAACATGAACGCTGCCGACGACGCGAAGCGCGCCGCCGCCCTGGAAACCCTTGCCGAGCGATTCGACCGCTCGCGGGCTGCCGGTCGCGAGCCGTATGTCCGGGTCGTGATGCACTCGCTCGCGTTCGGTTCGCTCGTGCCATTCCTGTCGGACGATCCCAAGGAGGGCGTGGACCGCAAGAAGATGGAGATGACGCAGGACGTCATGGCCAACAGCCTGGTCTACTGGGTCCAGGACCTGTGGCGTGGCGGCTTCCTCGGAGCGGGCTCCAAGATCTACGCGATGACCTCGGAAGGCTCCACCCGGGTCGTGCCCTCGTACGGGGTCGTGTCGTCGGCCAAGGCCGCGCTTGAATCACACGTTCGCCAGCTGGCGATGGAGCTTGCCCGTCACGACATCGGCGCGACCGCCAACTGCATCCGCGCCGGCGTGACCGTGACGCCGGCTCTGCTCAAGATCCCTGAAGCGCAGACGATGATCGACATCACGATGAAGCGGAACCCGACCGGGCGGATGACGACACCCCAGGACGTCGCCGACGTGATCCTCGCCCTTTCCGGCGAAGGGACGGGGTTCATCAACGGGGACATCATCAGCGTCGACGGCGGCGAGTACATCACAGGCTCGTGACTGCGCCGCAGGCCGCGGGACGCGTCATCGTCGTCGGCTCGGTCAACATCGACCTCGTCGTGACGGGCGATCGGCTGCCTGGCCCAGGCGAGACCGTGACCGGCGGGCGATTCGCGCAGCACCATGGCGGCAAGGGCGGCAACCAGGCCGTTGCAGCCGCCCGACTCGGGGCGCGGACCACGTTCGTCGGCGCCGTCGGGGACGATCCGTTCGGGGTCGCGGCCCGCGCGGCGCTTGACGCGGAGGGCGTCGACACGAGCCAGCTCGTCACCCTTCCAGGCGAGGCCACCGGCGTCGCGCTGATCCTCGTCGATGTCGCCGGCGAGAACCTGATATCGGTGGCCGGGGGCGCGAACAACGCCATGTCGGGCGAGGTCATCCGTGCGTCGCTGGCGCGACTCGCCCCGGGCCCTGGTGACGTCCTCCTGGTCGGCCACGAGATCCCGACCGACGGCGCCCGCGCGGCGCTCGAGGCCGGCCGCGCCCTGGGTGCCAGCACGATCCTGAATCCCGCCCCGGCCGGCGGTCTGGATGCGAGGACGGTCTCCCTGGCGGACGTGGTGACGCCCAATCAGGGGGAGGCTGCCGTGCTGCGTGCCGCCTGCGGGCCACTTGAGGCCCTCGGCGGCGCGATCCTCACCAGCCTGGGCGCCGCAGGCGCCCGGCTGGACACCGCCGGGTCGTCGCGGTCGATCCCGACGATCCCGGTCGTGGTGGTGGACACCGTGGGAGCCGGCGACACGCTGAACGGGGCGCTCGCAGCCGGCCTCGCGGAGGGGCGGGACATCGAGCAGGCGGCGATCCGCGCGGTCACCTCGGCGAGCCTGTCCGTGACCAGGGCGGGGGCCCGCGAAGGTATGCCGACCCTGAAGGCCCTCGAGACGGCGCTGTCAGGCTGACGGCGACGGCTCAGGCCTCGCCGGCCACCCAGACCGTGCAGGCCCGCGCCGCAGGAGTCATCTCGAGCGACCCGTCCTCGGCCACCCACCAGGCCGCGAGACCCCGCGCTCTCGCCTCTGCCGCGATGCCTGACCGCCCGGTGATGAACAGGGTCTTGCTCCACACCTCGGCCCAGGCGGGGTCGGTGGCGGCCACGGTCACCGAGACGAGGCCACTGTCCGCCGGCTCGCCCGTGGACGGATCCACGAGATGGTGGCGCGTCCGGCCGTCCACGACCCATCGCAACCGCCGGATCGACGATGTGGCGATCGCGCCATCCCTGATGGCGATCACGGCGCGAGGATCGGCCCCGCCGTCCGGGTCCTCCACGCCCACCATCCAGGCGGTCCCATCGGGGCCCGGGCCGCGCGCGACGATGTCGCCGCCGGCATCGATAAGGAAGCGGGCGGCGCCGAGATTCGCGACACGGGACGCGGCCCAGCGCACGGCCAGGCCCTTGCCGATTCCGCCGAGGTCGATCGGAGATGGGAGCAGGATCCTCTCGCGATCGATGCGCTGCGCGATCGGTCCCGCGGCCCCCAGGGCAGTCGCCGGTATCGCCGCGCCGAGCGAAGCTCCCTGATAGCCCCAGGCATCCAACAACCCGACCGTGCGTGGATCGAATCGGCCGCCGGTGAGCCGATGGGCCCGGTCAGTCGCGGATACGGCCCGCGCGAGGCGCCGGCCGACCGTCAGCGATGCTCCCTGGAGCGACGCCCGGTTCAGCGCCGTCACCTCGCTCGTCTCGCGGAACCGCGAGAGCGCCTCCTCGCTTGCCGCGAACTCGTCCCGGACCGCGGACCAGGCGGCCGCAGCGGCGGCCCGACCTGCCTTCGTCTCATCCGCGACGAAGGTCAGCGCGAGGGGCGACGCCATGGCGCGGCCGGAGAATCGGAGGACGCGGTGGTCGGAGCCGGTCGGCGAGGCCTCCGGTTCCGGGATCGCGTCGACGGAGTCGGCAAGGGCGCCGGTCATCCAGAGGCGCCGGTCGTCGCTTGGGTCTTCGGGGCGGCGACGACCCGTGGCGCCGAGCGCACCGTCGGAAGGCTGAACCGCGTCGGGAGCGAGGCCGCGCTTTCGGACAGCGCCGCCGCCCGGTTGGCGAGCGTATCCAACGTGCCCTCCATGCCCTCCAGGCTGCCGCCGACCAGAGCGTAGCGCTCGGCCAGCGCATCGTAGCGGCGCACGGCAGCCTCGAGGACCGCCTCGAGGTCGTCATGTTCGGCCGCTGCCGATTCGGCGGCCTGCTGGGACGGTGCTCGCTGTGCCTGGAGCCGCGCATCGGCCCCGGCCTGGAGCGCGGTCACCCCCGCCAGGGAGACGGCGTAGGCCCCGGCCGAGACGCCGACGAGGATCGCGAGATGCGTCGGCACCCGGTGCTCAGTCATCGTGCTCCTCGTGCTCGTCCTCGTCGTCGTCGTCTTCGTGGTGGGTGGCGGTCGACTTCGTGACCGTCGTGACCGTTCGGCTGGCGGCTGCCGTCCGTGCCGCCAGCGCCTTCTTGGCCTTGGCGATGGCCGTCTCGAGCTTGGCCAGCTTCCTGGACGCCGCCGCCAGTTGATCTTCGAGATCGCCGGCATGGCTGGCGTCGGCCGCGATCCGTTCCTGTGCCTGGGCGAGGGCCGCTTCCAGGTCGCGCGAGCGGTCGTCGAGCGCGAGGAGCTGCGCCTTGAGAGCCTCGGACCGGTCACGTTCCTGGGCCAGGCTGGACTGCAGGCTCGATACGCTGACCGGTGCGACGGTCAGCGGGGCGGACGCCGCGGTCCATGCCGACGCGGCCCGGATGGAGCCATATCCCAGGACCAGGACACCGATCACGCCCACGGTCGTGACGAGACGGCGGAACAGGAGTCGGTTCTTGGACATCAGGCGTCGTCCTCCGTGCGTGAGGTGGCGAAGGTGGGTCGGGCGCGTTTCGCGGCCCAGTAGCGGTAGGCGCCGGCTCCGGTGACGGCGGCGGCCATGCCGATGTAGATGGATTCGAGCGCGGCGGAATCGGTCCCGGCCAGGATCCCGTGGAGCCAGCTGAAGGCGAAGATGACGAGCGCAAGACGATGCAGCGACAGCCAGGCCCCGTTCGGGAGCAGCTTCGTCCAGCGCGCCGACACGGCCGTGACGAGGAAGGCGTACAGGGCCAGCGTCCCCAGCGCCACCGGCGCGCTCCGGTATTGCGACAGTCCGGGTATGAAGGCCCCGGCCAGGTCCACACCGGCCTTCGGGTCGGCCACCAGGCTGACGATATGCGCCGCGAGGAAGGCCATGACGAAGACCCACAGGTGGTCGTGCCAGGGGAAGATCCTGCGGGATAGCTTCCAGGTAGCCTTGTTGTGCGGGTGGCTCAGGACGAGTCCGAACACGATCTGCGCGGTCAGGAAGAGCAGCGCGACCACGCCCGTCGCCCGTGCCGCCAGCCAGAACCGGAGTTCCGCCTGGCGGTCCGTGGTGGCGGGGAGGACCTGATCTGTCGCGTACACGACCAGCAGGCCGAGGAGGGCGATCAGGATCGCACTGCTGCGCGCAGTCAGACGGATCGGTGGCCTAGGGCGGGCGGGAGCGGCGACGGCCATGGAGTCCTCCGGCGACGGTTGATGCCTACAGGGTTCGAGGCATCCCGTCGTCGGAAGGTTTCAGGTCCGGCGGCGCCCGATGGTCATGTCGGGGCCTGCCGAACGTCCCGTGCGGCGGCGCGCCAGCCAGCCCGTCCGGGGGCCGACGACAAGCACGGCCAGGAAGAACGCGGTCTGGACGAGCACGATCGTGGCCCCGCTGGCGACGTCCAGCCAGTACGAGAGATAGAGGCCGGTGATCGAGGCGGCGATGGCCAGCACGACGCCGGTCGCCATCATCCGGCCGAACCGAACGGTCAGCAGTTGTGCCGTGGCCGCCGGCGTGACGAGCATCGCCACGACCAGGATGATGCCGATCGCCTGGAGGCTGATGACGATCGTCAGCGCCACCAGGGCGAGGAACAGCATCTCCAGCCACTCGACGCGCAGACCGGATGCCGCGGCGCCGAGCGGGTCGAACGTCGCGTACAGCAGCTCCTTCCACAGGATCGCCACCGTGGCCAGCACGAGACCCCCGAGCAGTGCCAGGGCGACCAGGTCCTCCACGCTCGTCGAGAGGAGCTGGCCGAACAGGAAGCTGAACAGGTCGGCGACGTAGCCCTCGATCGTGCTGTACAGGAACACGCCGAAGGCGAAGGTCCCGGCAAACAGGACCCCGATCGCCGTGTCCGTGCGGATCCGCGCCCGGCGGGTGACGACACCGATCGCGAGCGAGGTCCCGACCGCGGCGACTGCCGCCCCGAGGTAGTAGGGGACCCCGATGATGAACGCGGCGACGACCCCCGGGAACGCGGCGTGCGAGATCGCATCCCCGATGAAGGCGATCCCCTTGAGCACGACGTAGGTCCCGACGACGGCGCAGACCAGGCCGACCAGGGCTGCGGCCAGCAGGGCACGTACGAAGAAGGCAGATGCCAGTGGTTCGAGCACGAAGTCCATCAGCGGGGAGCACCTTCGTGGAAGTGCGACTCGCCTTCCTCCGGCTGGTCATGGTGGTGCGCGTCGTCGAGGACCATGGCCTTGTCCCCGAGCACGAGCAGGTGACCTCCGTAGGTCTTTGCCAGGACCTCCGGATCCAGCACGAGGGATGAGGGCCCATGCGCGACGATCCGCCGATTCACGGTCGCCACCTTCTGGAAGCGCTGGGCCGCGCAGGCCAGGTCGTGCGTCGTCGCGATCACGGTCTTCCCGGCCCGAGCCTCCTCTTCCAGGATGTCCATCAGGTCTTCCTGGGTGGTCGCATCGACGCCGGTCACGGGCTCGTCGAGCAGGTACAGCTCGGGATCTGCCGCGAGCGCACGGGCGAGGAACACCCGGCGCCGCTGGCCGCCGGACAGCCGGCCGATCTGGGTCGCTTCATGACCGCGCATGCCGACCTTGTCGAGCGCCGCGTCGACGACCCGTCGATCGGTCGCACCGGGCCGTCGCCACGGGCCGAGCCCGGGGTAGCGACCCATCATCACGACGTCCCCGACCGTGACGGGGAACGCCCAGTCCACGAGCTCGGCCTGGGGCACGTAGGCCACGCGACGGGCATGGCGGCCCGGGGCGTCGCCGAGGATCTCCACTCGACCATGCCATGGCGGCAGCAGTCCCGCCATCAACTTGAGCAGCGTGCTCTTGCCCGCTCCGTTCGGACCGACGATGGCCAGCAGCGTCCCGGGATCCACCGCGAGATCCACGTCTTCAAGCGCAGTTCGATCGTCATAGCCGGTCGTGACGCCGGACATCCACACGGAGGCATGGTGCCTGGCATGCTCGGGATGGTGGACTGCCTCGGGCTCCAGGGACGGAAGCTGCCGCTCCGCCGGGTGATCGTGCGGGTGATCGTGGGGATCGAAGCTCATCGTGGCGGCATCGTAGTCGCGGCTCAGCCGTCGAGGGCGTCGACCACGCGGTCGACGTCCCAGCGGATCATGCCCTCGTAGCTGTCGACCGGTGGGTCGCCCAGGGTATCCGAGTAGAGATCCGTCACGACAGGGATGCCGGCCTCGTCGGCCACCGTCCGCGCCAGGTCGGGACTGAACTGGGCCTCGCCGAAGACCGCCCTGGCACCGGACGCCCGGATCGCGTCGACCAGACGGGCGATCTCGCCGGCGCTGGGGTCCTGACCCGGAGCACCCACGATGATCCCGGCGATCGTCAGGCCGTAGGCTTCGGCGAAGTACGGGAAGGCCTCGTGGAAGGAGACGATGACCCGGTCCTCCTCCGGGATCTCCGCGATCCGCGCAAGGGCCCAGCCGTCCAGGTCGGCCAGGCGCTGGAGATACGCGTCCCCCCCGGCGCGGATGCGCGCCGATCGTTCGCCCTCGATCGGCGCCAACGTCTCCACGATGCGTTCCACGTATCTGGCGGCGTAGCCCGCGTCCAGCCACAGGTGCGGGTTGACCGGCTCGCCGGGCTCGGGATCGACCGGTTGATAGGTGACCCCGGACAGGTCCTCTCCCAGGGCGATCACCGGCGCGGAGGAGCCGCTGTCCGTGACGGCATCACCCAGCCAGTCGTCCAGGCCCAGGCCGTTCATGAAGATCAGGTCGGCGCTGGCCACCGCCCGGAGATCCGACGGTGACGGATCGAAGGTGTGGACCTCGCCCCCCTTGGGGACCATGCTCGTCACGGTGACATCGGCACCTCCGACCTGGCGCACGAGGTCGGCCAGCACGGTCGTCGTCGCGACGACCCGGAGCGTGTCGCCTGCTGACGTGGGCGCCGGCCCTCCGCCACAGGCAGACACGGTCACCGCGAGGGCGAGCAGCAGCCCGGCGGACCCGCCATGGCGCGGCCGACGCAGCGGGCGCCCGCCGCTCATCGTGATGGTCCCGGCCGGTTCGCACCGGAGGCGGCGGTCTGGCACTCGGGGCAGAGCCCGAACAGTTCCAGGCGGTGATCGTCCACGCGGTATCCGGTCTGTCGCGCGATGTCGCGCACGACGTGGCGCAGCCCGGCATCGTCCACGTCACGGGTGCGCCCGCACCCGGAGCACACCACGTGATGGTGATGGACGGGCTGGCAGGCGATATAGGCGTGCTCGCCGCTCGGCAGGTCGATCCGCTCCACGACGCCGACGTCGGAGAGCACCTCGATCGTGCGGAAGACGGTCGCCCGCCCGACACCCAGCCGCCGGCGGTTCGACTCGGTCACAAGATCCGCGGCCGTGAAATGCCCGGACCGACCGGCGATCAGGCCGACGACGTTCCGACGCGGCCCCGTCACCCGGTATCCGGCATCCTCGAGTGCTGCGATGAGCGGAGTGGTTTCGACCATGCCCCGACCCTAGCACAGATCTGCTGCAGATGATACCGAGTCTCAGTTACCCCGGGTGGCGGCGAGGCCGATCCGGGCCGCGCCACCGAAGGCGATGAGCGCCGCCAGCACGCTGCCGGCGGCCAGGATCGCCCCGAAGGCTTCCACGACGGGCGCCGCCGCGAACGAGCCGATCATGGCCAGCCCGACGCCCGCGTTCAACGCCACCAGCCGCCCGGTTGCGGCGGTCCCCAGGATCCGGCGCTGGCGCCTGTGCGCGAGCGGATCACCGGGCCCGATCGCCGGGAGCAGGTGGCTCCACGCGCCCACCAGTACCTGTGCGATCCATCCGATGGCAAGCGCCGGACTGACCGCAGCCACGTCCCAGGCAAGAGGATCGGCCCCGGATCGCAGGAAGGGGGCAGCAGCGACGCTCACCCCGATGGCGAACCAGATCGGCGCCAGCAGCAGGCTCCCCGACGTGAGTCGATGCCAGGCGGGATCGGTCGTCCAGCGGCCTCGCTCCGTCCGGACCACGAACCCATGGATGACGAGGGCCAGGGCGCCGGCCATGGTCAGCGCGGCGCCGAGCCGGACCAGGTAATCGAGCGCCAGGGCCAGGCCGATCGCCAGCGTGGGAGGCCCGGCCGCGATCCCGGAGATGGCGACCCGGGCGCTGGCCCGCGGTTGCATGCGCGCCCCGGCGACCGTGGGTGCGAGGTGGATGAGCGTCGCCGCGACGACGAGGGACAGGAAGCCGACCACGTTCAGCCAGGCATGGGCCGGCTTGAGCAGCGCCCAGCGTTCGACGACGACGGCGAGACCGCTGAGGTAGGCCGTGCTCAGGATCACTCCGGTCGCCACGCATCCGATGGCCACGGCATAGGCTCGGGTGACCAGCTCGCGGCGTGGTCCGAGTGCGCCTCGGAGCGGCCCGAATGCGGCGACCGCTACGGCGGCGAGCCCGACCAGGTAGGTGAGCCCGCCGCCGACGGCCACCGCGGGAGCACCGGCAGCGACGCCGCCGCTGACGACGAGGGCGCCTCCGGCGATACCGCCGATGGCGAGGATCCGCGTCGGGCGACCAGCCGGTGGCGCCACTGCCAGTGCCGCGGTGAAGAAGGGAAGTGCGGATGCGATGGCCGTCCCGGCCGCGCCCGCGAGGGCCAGGTGGAGTGGCAGCCAGAGCCCGCGACGAGCGCCGTCCGGCGCCACGAGCGTGGCGGCCGCGGCGCCGAGGAGCAGCGCCGAGACGGCGAGACCGGCGAATGTGATCCGCCGGTCGTCCGTCCTGGAGTGCGTTCGGCGCTGGTCACCGTGGATCTGGAGCCGGACGGGCTGCACGATCGCCAGTGAACCACCGCCGACGCCTGCCCGTCCGCTCAGTTCAGCGGATCGCCGTCGCCCGCCTGGAACAGCCCGAGTGCGCCACGCCCCACGAAGTTGAACGCGTGCGTGACCATCGGGTAGAGGCCATCCTCGGGTGTCTCGAACTCGATGATCGCGCCCTGGGCCGGGGCCAGGTCCACGGCCTGGGAGCCGAAGTTCCCCTCGTTGCCGGGATCCAGCCGAACGCCTTCCTTGATGACCGAGTCGAAGATCGTGCCCACGATGTGGAACGAGCTGTCGATGCTCGGTCCGGCGTTGAGCACGAATAGGCGCACCCGGTGACCGGTGTCGACGACGATCGGATTGTCCTTGTACTGGTTGGCGACGCCGTTGAAGACCACGTAGTCAGGCGCCGGGGCTGCCGCCGCGGCCTTGGTCAGCGAGGCAGGTTCGCCCTGCGGGCCGAGATACCACTCGCTCTGGACGATGGCGAATTCGTGGTGGATGTCCTCTCCGAGGCCCTCCCTCGGCTCGACGATGACCATGCCGTACATCCCGTTGGCGATGTGGTGGAGCGCCGGCGAGGTGCCGCAGTGGTACATCCACACGCCGGCATACTCGGCCTTGAACTCGTAGAGCTTTTCCTCGCCCGGATTGATCGACGTCATCTCGTCGTTCCAGGCGACCTGGCTCGCGTGGAAGTCCACGGAGTGCGCCAGCTGGCTCGTCGCCGGGTTCTTCAGGTGGATGCGGACGGTGTCGCCGACCTTGACCCGGATGGCCGGACCCGGGACCGTCCCACCGAATGTCCAGACCTTCTGGACGAAGCCGTCGGCGACGGTCATCTCCTTTTCCTCGATGACCAGATCGATGTCGTGGACCTCGCCGGGCAGCAGCTCGGGGGCAGCGGCAGGATGCAGGGTGTATGCCGCGGCGTTCGCGTTCGGCTCGACGTTCGTCGCCGGGGCAGGACCACCATGGTCGTCCGAGCCCGAGGACCCGGCTGTGCTGCCGGCCACGGTGATCGCGCCCTGCATCCCGGCGTCGGCATGGCCGGGGATCGAGCACAGGAAGGCGAGGCCGCTGTCCGGCACGTCGACTTCGACCTTGACGCTCTCGCCCGCGTTCGCAGTGCCCTTCGTGCCGTCCGGGAACATGATGTCGTGAGGGATCTGGCCCGCGTTGATGAGCGTGACGGCATAGCGACCGGGCTTTGGAACCGAGAGTTCCGTCGGCTCGAAGCCGAGATCGATGGCGTTGACCTCGAGAGCACCGAGGACGTCCGCGGACGCGGGCTCGGCGCTGGCGGGAGCCGCGGTCGGGGCGGTGCCGCCGCCAGCGGTCTCGGGCGGGTACGTCCAGGCTGTCGTGCTCGCGCTGGAACACGCTGCGATGACAAGCATCGCGAGGGCTGCAAGGAGCAGGAGCTTCGTGCGCATCGGGTCGCCTCCGATCGATCGCTGCTAAACATGTACCATGTTAGTACATGAATAGTCGCCGCGCGAGCCACCTGGAGCCATAGGCCGATCGGCCCAAGCTGGAGTGC
>JAOUEG010000298.1 GCA_029858845.1 Chloroflexota bacterium
CCGACACCGACACCGGTCGAAGTCCCGTCTGCTCCCACCCTGCTCGGTGCCCCCTCGGACGGCATGGCGGTCCTCAGTTGGACGGCACCGACCGACGACGGCGGCGCACCGGTAACCGGCTATGACGTATTCCGTCGCGTCGGATCCGGGCCCGAGAGCCTTCTCGACAGCACGGCTGCCACCGAGACGATCTACCTCGACGGCGGGGTGACGAACGGCGTCTCGTACACGTACCGGGTCGGGGCACGGAACGCCGCCGGCCTCGGAGCGCTGTCGAATCCCGTGACGGTGGTTCCCGCCGGGACCGCATCGGCGCCGTCCGAGCCGCTCGGGCTCAGTGCCTCGAAGGTCAAGGGCAACACTTCGGCGATCGATCTGACCTGGTCGGCTCCGGCGAGCGACGGTGGCAGCCCGATCTCCGCCTACTTCGTCTACCGGCGCGGGCCGACCGACTCGGACTACGTCTTCCTTGCCACGAGTGCTGACGGATCGACGACATCCTACCGAGACACGACGACTGCCTCGCGGACGACGTACGGGTACTACGTGACCGCCTGGAACGCGTATGGCCCCAGCCAGCCCTCGAGCGAGGTCTCGATCCGCAGCAAGTAGCCATCGGACGGCATCAGGCGTGTCCGGCTCGGTGGGCCGGATCCAAGATATCGAGGGGCCTCGGCGACTGACTGGACCCCATCGGCCGCTGACGCGACGGAACCGGGGCGGTACGTCTGGCCGGCGTCGCACGGAAACGCCTTCGCGCCGACTGGCGCCATCCCGCACCGCCTCCCGGGTCGTTAACAGAGCCTTAACCGCCTGAATATCAGGTGTTCACGCCGCCCGACGAGGTTCAGCCCTAGATCAGGGAATGGCTGTCCGAACCGACCGCGGGCATGCGTCCCACGGCGATCCCAGGAGGAATGTCGATTGAACGCGAACACAAGGCGCCTCGCGGCGCTGACGGTGGTGGCGGCATTCGCCGTCGGTGCCTGCGGAAACGGCGGGGCCACGACGGCTCCCGGAGGCCAGGCCACCGATCTCGCGGGTTCGATCTCCATCGACGGCTCGAGCACCGTCTACCCGATCACCGAGGCCGTGGCCGAGGAGTTCCAGATCGCGAACCCCGGCGTCCAGGTCGCCGTTGCCTTCTCGGGCACCGGCGGCGGTTTCAAGAAGTTCTGCGCGGGCGAGACGGACCTCAATGACGCGTCCCGGCCGATCAAGGCCGACGATGAGGGCGAAGGCGTTGCGTGCGCAGCCAACGGCGTCGACTACGTCCAGCTTCAAGTGGCGATCGACGGCCTGACCGTCGTCGTCAACCCGGACAACGACTTCGCCAGCTGCCTGACCGTCGCGGAGCTGGCCACGATCTACGGCCCGGACTCGGCCAAGGACCTGCAGTGGAGCGATGTTCGTGCCGGCTTCCCCGCCGAGCCGGTCGTGCGCTACATGCCCGGCGCGGACTCGGGCACGTTCGACTACTTCACGGAGGAGATCAACGGCGAGACTGACGCGGCCACGACGTTCGCGACGCAATCCGAGGACGACAACACCCTCGTCACGGGCGTTGCCGGCGACGTCCACGCCATCGCGTTCTTCGGATACGCCTACTACGTCGAGAACGCGGACAAGCTCAAGGCGGTCGAGATCGATGGTGGCTCCGGTTGCGTCGCCCCGACCGACGACACGATCAACACGAACACGTACGCTCCCCTCAGCCGACCGCTGTTCATCTACCCGGACGTGAACAAGGCGAAGGAGCGTCCCGAGCTCGAGGCTTTCGTGGACTTCTACCTCGCCAATACCAGCGCCCTGTCGGCCGAGGTCGGGTACATCGCACTGCCGGACGACCTCCTCGCGGCCGAAGCAGACAAGTGGACCGCCGCGATGGGCGGCTGACCGGAGAACCTCACGCTCCTCCTCCATGCGAGTGCCGGCCCGGCTCGGAAGGGCCGGCACTCGCATCTCGTCCGGGATCCACTGGTCCACGGTGCGTCGGCTGCCGTAGGCTAGTGGGAGCCCCAGCTTCCTCCCAGGAGTCCCCGATCGCATGACAACGTCGGCCGGTCCGATGAGCCTTGCGAGGCAACGCAACCTGAGCGAGCGGATCATCGAGCTGCTGCTGTTCGCAGCGGCCGCCCTCAGCGTGCTCACGACGGTCGGCATCATCGCGGTCCTGGCCTTCCAGACCTTCGAGTTCTTCACGCAGGTCAGCCCGATCGAGTTCTTCACCGGCACGGTCTGGTCCGCCTCGATCAAGCCCCAGTCATGGGGCGTCCTGCCGCTCGTCTCCGGCACGCTCCTCGTTGCCGGGATCGCCATGATCGTGGCCGTGCCACTCGGGCTGCTGGCCGCTGTCCTCCTGGCGGAATACGCCTCGACACGGATCCGGACGTTCGTCAAGCCGATCCTGGAAACCATCGCCGGGATCCCGACCATCGTCCTCGGGTTCTTCGCCCTCAACTTCCTCGCTCCCCAGGTCCTCCAGCCTCTGCTCGGCAAGGAGAACATCGGCCTGTTCTCCGCGCTGTCCGGCGGCATCGTCGTGGGACTGCTGATCACGCCACTCATCGCATCGATCTCCGAAGACGCGATGCGCGCCGTGCCGAGCGGCATGCGCGAGGGCGCGTATGCCATGGGTGCCACCCGTTTCGAGACGATCCGAAAGGTCGTCTTCCCGGCCGCCCTGTCCGGGATCATGGCGTCGCTCATCCTGGCCATGAGCCGTGCGATCGGCGAGACGATGGCGGTGGTGCTGGCGGTGGGCACCCAGCCGCAGCTGACCTTCGATCCGACCGAGAGCGTCCAGACGATGACGGCGTTCATCGTCCAGATCAGCATCGGCGAGACCGCCCAGGGCTCACTCGAGTTCAAGTCGCTGTTCGCCGTGGGCGCCACCCTGTTCGTGATGACCCTCGCGCTGAATCTGATCAGCAGCTGGGTCGTCCGCCGCTATCGGACGGCGTACTGATGGCGGTGCTGTCCCCGCCCGTCACCACGGGCCGGTTCGACCCGGCGCTCCAGCGGCGCAAGCTGACCGGTACGGTCTTCTATGGCGCCTGTCTGGCGGCCATCTTCGTCCTCCTGATCGCGCTGCTCCTCCTCCTGTTCGACGTGCTCCAACGGGGCCTCCCGTGGCTGGACTGGGATTTCCTGACCGGGGTGCCCTCCCGCCGACCCGAACGAGCCGGGATCCTGCCGGCCCTGGTCGGCTCGCTGCAGATCGCCCTCGTGGTGGGTGTCACGGCGTTC
>JAOUEG010000028.1 GCA_029858845.1 Chloroflexota bacterium
GCAAGAGGTTCGTCGAGCCGCCCACGCCGCTCGCCTACACGACCGCCGATGGCCAGGGGGCGGCCGAGGAGGCTGTGGCGGCTACGGGGGCGGGGGATCGCCCGGGAAGATCTGACCGCGGACGCGCCAGACGGACGTGACCCCCGCGGTGATGTCCAGCGAGTCACTCATGAAGAAGTAGCTGAGCCCTTCGTATCCACCCGTTCCCTCATACCAGACGACGATGAGGTCGCCTCGCTCGGTGGAGTAGACGCCGGATGACGGGCCGACCCAGGTCCCGTCATCGTTGACGATCTTCGAGTCGCCCCACTGGACCAGGGCGTCGTTCCCAGCGGCGTCGCCCCACCGATCCATCGAGAAGCCGGCGGCGGTGTGCACGCCGCTCACCCGCGGGTCGTTCATCTCGTCACGGAAGACGAACGAGCCGCCTCGTGCGTGCTGGGTCCCGTCCGGGTCGCCCGTGATCGTCCCGACATCGCCTGACACGAAGATCGAGATCCCTTCGACGACCGTCACCGGACCGTATGTCGCCGGGGTCGGGGCCGGGCTCCATCCGGGAGCCTCGGTGGGCGATGGCGTCGGCATCGAGGCTGCGGGGGTCGGCGCCAGGCTCGATCGAGGGGTTTCCGTCGGCGATGGCGTCAGCGTCGAGGCTGCAGCACAGCCGCCGAGCAGCGTCAGAGAGACCGCACCGGCGAGCAGCCGGCAAGACGTGGCTCGAGCGCTCATGTCGAGATCCTCCCTGGACGCCGCCCCGCGCAGGTCGGTCTCACCAGTGGCTCGGCGCGGTCCAGGCGGGCGGCCGTACCTCAGGACCGTGCGTCAGCGCCCCCCCGCACTATGGTGGTCAGGATGCCGGTCGTGGAGCGTACGGGTCTAGAGGCCGAGGGCCTGAACGGCACGGGGCCAGTCAGGGTGAACCAACGAGCGTTCAGGGGCTGTGTCAAAGACACTCTGACTTCCGGCGTACGCTCGCCCTCGCACGCTCATAGAACGCCGCTCAGGCTCCTCCACTTCCCAAGCAGAATGTCGCGGGTTCGAATCCCGTCTCCCGCTCCACTTCCCAGGTTTCGAGTTCAGCGCGACACCCTGCCTAGCACGACGCTCAGGCTCCGCCTCTTTCCAAGCTGGATGTCGCGGGTTCGAATCCCGTCTCCCGCTCCACAGCCCCGGTCCTGATCTCCGAAGGACACCCCGATGGGGTGTCCTTCGTCGTTTCTCGAGCTCGATCGCCGTGAGCATGCCGCTCCGAGTGGCGCGCGCTCGCCGGGCTGCGTCGGCCCGCGCTTCCTGCGTCACGCCGGGGCCGGTCGCTGGCCTTCAGCCCGCGTCGACGCAGGTGCCCGCGTCCGGCTACGCCGAGGCCGACGCCGTCCGGGTGGGCGACAGGGCGAACCGGGCCGTGACGATCAGCACGAGAAGACCGACACCCATGGTGACGAGGTACAGGACCCCCTCTCCCTCGTGCGCCGTCCAGTTGGACCAGGAGTGCAGCACGACCATGAGGACGAACACGCCGACTGTCACGGCGAGCCGGCGCCAGCGTCCGATCGTCGGCCCGGCCAGCAGCCAGCCGATCGCCGCCCCGATGGCCCCCGAGTACACGAGGTGGCTGAAGACGCCCACGACGCCACGCACGAAGATCGTCTCGATCAGGACCCCAAGGGCGGCATCGGGCGTCCTGGACATCCCCTGCAGGGTGAAGATCTCGTTCTCCACGACCTGGAAGCTCACGCCGACCAGCGCGCCGATGACCAGGCCGGCAGCGGGGCCGAACCGTCGTGCCGCCGGCAGGAACGCCAGCAGGATGATCCCCAGCGTCTTGATCGTCTCCTCGACGGCCGGCGCGAGGAAGACGTTGGTCCACGTGCTGTCGAGCTCCGCCGACGCATGCACGGCGATCTGCTCCAGGGCGCTGTTCGCGCGTCCGGCGATGTCGGTGGCGGCCAGGCCGCCCCAGGCGACCGCGAGCAGCACCCCGAGACCGAGCACCTGAGCGCGACGAGCGGGGCGGATGAAGAACACGAGGAGCAAGGCACCATACCCAAGCCAGATGGCTGTCGAAAGAGCGGCCCACTGGATCCCGACGGCCTTGAGCGGTAGGGACAGGTCGTTCCACAGTCCGACAGCGCCGAGGATGCTGAGCACCGCGATCGTGACCACGATCGCGATCGACCCCGATCGAACGGCCTCCCGAGCAGGACGGGCGACGGCGGTGGTCATGACGACGCCCCTCCGGTGAACTCGACGGTGCGGAGCATCGACTCGACCTCCGCCTTGATGGCGTCCCACCCGTCCGTCGGGGCGTTCAGCTGCCCACTGCCGAGATTGGTCCCGTCGGTGAAGGCGACGTAGACGTTGATCTGCCCGGCCTGCTCCACCTCGACCATTGCTGCGTCGAGCCCACTGTCCGTCGTGAACGTGGAGACGTCACCGACCGTGGCGTCGGTGAACGTGGCCGCTTGCGCCTGCACCGCGTCCGCGGGCGTCGTCGGATCGGCAGCCGGCGGGAAGAGGATGAGGTTCGCCGCATCGCCCTTGTTGATCGCCAGGATCGCGGCCCCGGCGTTCGTTGCCCAGCCAGCGGGCACCTCGATGGACACGCCCCCGGCCTCGACCCGCTCGCCGGCCGTGATCGCCTGGTCCTGGGGCGCGGTCGCCTCAGCCAGGCGCGGAAGACCAAAGGCAAGGACCCCGGATAACACGACCGTCGTGACGACTGCGAGCCATTGGGCACGGTTGCCAGGCTGCCAGTGCTGCTCGGAGATCAACGTTCACTCCTGTACGGGATGGTGCAGACAACCGCCTAGGCGCAGACACGGTCGCTCCAGGGCTTCTTCCGAAACCGCGATGGCGGATGATACCGCGTCGGCAAAGCATCTTCCAGAGGAAGTGACGGTGAATGGCGGAACTTGTCCGCCGCGGTCCATCGCCAGCCGGAGTCGCAGGCTGCCGCGACACGATGACCACCAGCCGTCTGGCCCGACTCGCACGCTCGTAGCACGCCGTTCAGACCGAGCCACTTCCCATGCAGAATGTCGCGGGTTCGAATCCCGTCTCCCGCTCCACCTTCCCTCCGCGCCGACAGGCTGCGTGCGACGTTGCCCCGGACCCCGTCGCCCCGCGAGGGCGCTGCTCGGCAGACGCCGGACCTGTCAGCTGGCGACTCGCGGTGGACGACCGGTTCGCGGGCCGCTACCGTTCGCGGCCATGACAGGCGACGAGCTGATCGAGCTTGAGCACGAGAACTGGATCGCCTACCTGACGGGCGTCGTGCGCTGCGAACGCCAGGCCGGCGTCACGCGGGACGGCGGTGTCGTGGCGATCGTGACCGGGCTGCCGTTCGACTGGTTCAACCAGGTCCTGATCGAGCGCCGGGAGGCGACACCCGCCGCTGCCCTCGACGGCGTGGACAGGGCGCGCGCGCGCCGCGTTCCCTTCGTGGTCCGGCTCCGCGAAGGCGTCGACGATCGGTTCATCCCGACGCTGATCGAGGCAGGGCTGGAACCCGGGAAGCCGGCCACATCGACGCCCGGTATGGTGGCGTTCCCGATCGACCCCGACGCGCTCGTACGGCACGCGACTCCCGAGCTCGAGATCCGCCGAGTGACCGACGCCGCCGGCATCGATGTCCACCGTCGGGTCGTGGCGGCGGGGTTCGGCTCGGACCCGGCGGTCGCCCGGGGAACCGCGTGCACGGACCTCCTTGATCGGCCCGAGTGTGTCGTCTACGTGGGCTACGCGGACGGTACGCCCGTCACCTCCGGGCTGGGCTGGCGAAGCGGCCGGACCATCGGCGTCTACAGCATCGCGACGATGGAGCCGGCGCGGCGCCGTGGATACGGCGCCGCGATGGCGGCACGGGTGATGGCCGATGGCGTGGCCGCCGGCTGCGACGTCGCCGCGCTCCAGGCCAGCGACCTTGGGCGTCCGATCTACGAGCGCCTCGGCTTTCGAACGGTGGTCAGGTACGCCGCGTACGCCGAGCCGATCCTTCAGGCGTGACCGTCGATGCCGCCGGGTCGACGCGCACGCCGAGGCGCGCCACGCGGCTCGACATACCGATCAGGCCTGGTGGGTCTCGCCGGATGCCCAGACCCGCGCGACCGTCCGGGTGGTGAACCCGAGGCTCTCGTACAGGCGCTGACCGGCCGGGGTCGCCCCGAGGAAGAAGCTCGTCGTTCCCCGTGATCTCGCCTCGGTCATCGCCGTCGACAGCAGTCGTCGGCCGATCCCGGACCGCTGCCGAGACGTGTCCGTCGCCATCGACCAGACGCCCGCCACCGGGCCGTGGTGGACCAGGGTGACCGACCCGACGATGTTCCCATCGATCGACGCGAGGTACGTGTCGACGCTCGGGGCATCGAATGCTGAGGCCGGCACGACCTGCTCGGCAAGGTCCGCGGGCATGCTGAACGCGGAACCGAGCACACGGGCATTGGCACGGGCATCCTCGAGCCCGCTCGCCCGCCGCACGACGACGGCCGCGTTGCCCACGGGTTCGATGGGCGCCGGGTCACGAACCATGAACGGGAAGTCCACGACGTAGGCAAGGCCGAGAGCGCGTGCGGTCGCCTCCACCTCGGTCCCCGAGCCCGGAAATACGATCGCCAGGAATGGCACATCGCGCGCCAGGAACGTCCCGCAGGCGTCGGCAAAGTGGTCCCCGTCGTTGGCGCCCCGGCCCGTCACGACGTAGTTCAGGTCCGCGACGGGCACGCCCGTGTGCGCGGATGCGCAGCCGGGATGCATCGAGAACTCGAATCGCGCGGCATGACCGAAGTAGGTCAGCAACGCTTCGCCCGCCAGCCTCTGGAGGACATCCTCCGACAACTCGGTGCTCATGGGTCACGATGCTAGAGCAGCGGTCAAGAGCACCTTCGACAGGGATGCTGACGGCCCGACCATCTTTCGAGGGCTCAGCGCGGCAACGGCTCCTTCCCCAGGAATCGGCTCAGGCTCGCACGCCAGAGCGCCCGACCATGGAAGGAGACGTCCGGCCCGATCGCCGTCTGCCCGCCATACCAGATGAGCGTCTTGAGCAGCGGCGTCATCTGCGAACCGTACAGTTCCATGCAGGCCTCCGGCCGGACGCCGGGCCACGAGTAGCAGGACACGACCGTTCGCCGCTGAGCGGTCGGGATCACGGACGGCAGTCGGTCCCAGGCGGGGTCCTCCGGGCCGAACTCCCATTGGTCCAGGTTGCCCTGCGGGATGCCCTCGATCCCGCGCACGACCGGTGGGTCGTCATCGAGCAGGTACGGGTCGACCGCGAGGTCGCAGACGATCGCGTGGTCTGGCAGCCAGCCAAGCCACGCGTTGGGGAAGAGCGGTCGCGACGTGTCGCGACGCGCCGTGGCATCGACGAGGATGTCCGCCTGCCCCAGGCGGCGCCGGAAGTAGGCTTCGTCGCCCGCGAGGTTCTGATCGGCCACGACGGCCTCGACGCCTGGCAGGCCCTCCCGCATCAGCCGCTCGTTGCGCGTTTCGTCGCCGCACTTGACGGCCCATTCGACGGCCTGCCTCCCGACCCCACCAGCGCCGAGGATCGTGACGCTGACGGGCGGACGGTCGGCCGACATGAGGGGCGGCCAGCGGCGCTCGAGGGCGTCGAACGCGGCGGCCAAGCCGTTGCGTGCCACATCGCGCAGGTTCTGGACCAGGCGCTGGCCGTTGTCGCCGGCGACCATGTCGAGCGCGATGGCCTCGATGCCCAGGCGGCGCAGCATCTCGACACGCTCCGGCCGGGTCGTGAAGTGGAGCATCGAAACCAGGATCGCGCCGGGCTGCAGCAACTCGTAGCGCCCCTCCGGAGCCCGCAGCACGACGACGATGGCCTGGCGGTAGGCCGTGGCCTCGTCGACGATGTGCACCCTGGGCGAGGTCGCGAGGTAGTCGTCGTCGGAGTAGCCCATCCCCGTTCCGCTGCCGGCCTCCACGTACACATCGACATCCATGCCTGCCAGCAGGCCGATCAACGACGGCAGGAACGCCCGCCGCTCGCCCGGCTCGTTGTACATGCGCGGGAATCCGATGGTGAGCTGGGGCTTGCTGGACATGCCTGCCTCTATCGTCGCCGTCAGGGACCGGCCGGCTGCGCGGAATGCCTCGAGTTCACGCGGCGCGGATGCATCCACCTCCCCGGCGTCCCTCCAAGAGCATCGCACCACCGTCGCCGCGGCGCTTGGCCTCGATGCGGTCGCCCGCGACTCCGGGACGGTCCGACCTTGATGCCGCCGGGTGGCTATCGTTCCAGGTGACGGCCCAGGCATGCGAACCTGCGGCACGGGCGCAAGGAGGTGACGATGTCGAGCGGCGATCGGGTGACCGTCGGGATCCCGCGGATGCATCGTGAGCCCAACGAACGGCGTGACTTCCTGCCCCCACTGATCGGCCTCCTGACGGCCAGCGGCGCCGAAGTGCACGTCGAGAGCGGCATCGGTTCCGGGATGGGTTACACGGATCTCGACTACGGCATGCTGTCACCGGACGTGGTGATCTCCGACGAGGACGACTGCTACCGCCAGGACATCGTCATCGTCCTCCGCGCACCCGAGGGCAGATACGACCGGCTGCGCCGGGGCAGCGTGCTCGTCTCCATGCTCCACTTCGCGACCCGCCCCGCTCGCGTCCGGATGCTCCGAGAGATGGGCATCGACGCGATCAGCCTGGACCTCATCCGCAACGACGACGGCCGCCGGCTGGTGGAGAACCTCCGCAGTGTCGCCTGGAACGGGATCTCGTCTGCCTTCGCCGCGCTCGAGCGAACCTGGCCGGAACTTGCCGGTCCGCGGCGGTCGACCGTCAAGGTGCTGATCATGGGTGCCGGCAAGGTCGGCCGACATGCCGTCGAGTTCGCCACCAAGTACGGGGACGATGCCCGCAACGAGACCTACACGCGGGACGGGTTGCCCGGCGTCGAGGTGGTGACGGCCGGCCGCAACCTGACCGCCGATCCGGAGTACCTCAAGGCCCGCCTCCTCATGACGGACCTGCTCGTGGACGCGACGGCACGGCGCGATCCGTCCCGGCCGCTGATCCCGAATGCATGGCTCGCCCTGCTTCCCAAGCACGCGGTGATCTGCGACCTGTCGGTGGACCCGTACCTCCTGGACGCCGAGCCCCCCGTGGTGCGCGGCATCGAGGGCATCCCTCAGGGTGACCTCGACCGCTGGGAGTTCGCGCCGGACGATCCGGCCTGGGAAGCCCTTCCGGCGGGCGTCCCGACCGGCGAGCGGCGCACGGTCGTGTCCTGCTATTCGTGGCCCGGCGTTCGACCGGAGCCGTGCATGCACGTGTACGGATCGCAGCTGGCTCCCCTGCTTGAGACCCTCGTCACGGCCGGTGGCCTTGACGGAATCAACCCGACCGGCAAGTTCCACGAGCGCGCCCTGTGGCGCGGGAGCCTGCGCGGCTGGTTCGCCTCAGGCGAGGCGGAAACGCACGGCAGCATCGCCGGTCTCGTCGATGCAAACGGCGATCCGGAGCTCGATCCGAACTGATTCGCGGCGACATGCGACGAGCCGTCCGATCGGACGACGGCAGATCCAGTCGAGGCCGACCGGCTTGTCAGTCCGGGGCGGTGACCGTGAAGAGTGGAGCGCCCAGGCCGGCCACCTCGACGTCGATGCCCAGGCCCGGGCCGTCCGGGACCGGGCCTGAACCGCGCCGGGAGCGCGGCTCGTAGCCAGCGATGTGCTCCTTCGTCCAGTCGTTCATGTACGAGACCGCGAACAGGGCGTCCGGCGGGGTTCCGGCGGCAAGATGAGCGACGGCGGCCGTGACCACGTCGCCGCCCCAGCTGTCCTCGATCGTGAGCCTGATGCCGAGGGCGACGGCAGTGTCGCGCATGAGGCGCGCCGGCAGCAGCCCTCCGACCCGGCCGATCTTGAGGTTGATGTGGTCCATCGCGTCCAGGCTCGCTGCTCGGACCAGCGTCGCCACGTCCACGATGACCTCATCGAGGACCATCGGAAGCGCGGTCAGGCGCCGGACCGCGATGCATTCCTCCAGCGTGGGGCACGGCTGCTCCAGCAGGAACCGCTGGGAGCCCGACAGCAGACCGGCGGCGATGATCGCGTCCTGCCGGCGCCAGCCCCCGTTGGCATCCCCGATCACCATGTCGCCGGGCACGGTCGCCGCGAGGATGGCAGCGACGCGCTCCGCGTCATCCACCGGATCGCCGCCCAGCTTTGCCTGGAAGTTCCGGATCCCAGCGGAGCGCTCGCGTGTCACGAATTCGGCCATGCGCTCGGGGGCGCCGAGCGGGACCGCGACATAAAGCGGCAACTCGTTCTGGAGGGCCCCGCCGAGGAGCGCGGCTACCGGCTTGCCGATCGTCCTCCCGAAGGCATCCCAGCACGCGACATCGAGCGCGCTCTTGGCGTACTCGTGACCCTGGAGTCGGCCGTTCATGCGCCGGTGGACTTCGGCCAGGTTCGTGACATCCGCGCCGATGATCGCCGGCGCCATCTCGCGTAGGGCGACGCGAGCCCCCTCGCCGAAGGCGGGCAGGTAGGTGCTGCCCAGGGGGCAGACTTCACCGAAACCCTGCGCGCCGTCGCGGGTCGTGATGCGCACCACCGTGCTCGGCAGCCGGTTGACCACGCGCCCGGACGACATGACGTAGTCGCCGTGGGCGTAGGTCAGCTCGTAGCCGAAGACATCGATGCGCTCGACCGTGGTCGCGATCACTCCTGCCACCAACTCTCTCCTCGATCGACCAGTCGAGCTCACCTGTGCGACGCCGGTGTCCGCATGAGCCGCTGCCCGGTCCACGATACCCGGACGCGGCATGCGGAAGATCCCGCGACCGACCGAGGTGGACCACCCGGGCGGACACCGGACCGCGCCCACCGGCCCGCGACCACCGGCCCGGGACGCGGCGGACACCTGGCTCGGGACGCTCGGTAGCACTGGGCGCTAGCATGGCTCCCATGCAGCCTGATCGCGTTACGGGCGAGCGTAGGCCGGCGACGGTGCTGTTCGTCGACGTCGTCGGCTCGACCAGCCTCGCCGAGGGGATGGATCCCGAGGACTGGGCGGCCACCATGGAACGGGCGATGGCGATCATGACCGGCGCCGTCGAACGGTACGAGGGCTGGGTCGCGTCACACACGGGCGACGGCCTGATGGCCCTGTTCGGGCTTCCGTCGGCTCACGAGGACGACCCCGCCCGGGCGGTGAGCGCGGCCATCGAGATGGTCGATACGATCGACCGGCTCGCCGAGGATCTGCGCCGGAACGGCATCGAATTCCAGATCCGGGTCGGGATCAACACCGGTGAGGTCGTGGTTCGTGACGCCTCGGCGGGAGGTGCGACCCGCGACTCGCGGATCTACGGCGACACGCTGAACGTCGCCGCGCGGATGCAGTCCGAGGCTCCTCCCGGCGGGATCATGATCACCGGCGAGACGTACGGTCGCGTGAGCGGCGCGATCGAGAGCCGACACGTCGGCCCCGTGAGCGTCAAGGGCAAGGCTGAGCCGGTCGAGGCCTACGAGGTCCTGGGTCGGACGGGCGTCCTCCGGTCCGTCCGAGGGATCGCCGGACTCAGCAGCCCCATGGTGGGTCGCGACGCGGAGCTCGCACGGCTCGTCGCCGCCCTCACGCCGGTCCGTGCCGGGCTCGGCCGGATGGCCCTCGTGGTGGGCGAGCCCGGGATCGGCAAGAGCCGCCTCCTCGCGGAGCTGCGCCGCGTCGCGGAGGCGGACGGTCTTGGCTGGGTCGATGCCCGGACGGTCTCCTACGGCCGAAATCTGCCGCTGCACCTGGCGATCGACCTGGTCCGTTCGCTCATCGGCCTGCCCGATCCGCTCGAGAGCGTCCCCGCCGACGAGGCGCGAGAGCGGTTGGCGAGTCGGCTCCGTCATCTCGCTGGCCCGGATGACGCAGGGATCGGACCGGTCCTCAGCCACCTGCTCTCGCTGCCGCTTGACGAGGCCGGCGCCGAGCGCCTGGCGCATATGGAGCCGCACACGCTTCGGCTGCGGTACGGCGAGGCGGTCTCGAACCTGGTCGCGGCCACGGCCCGGAACGAGCCACTGGTCATGGTCTGTGACGATGTGCACTGGGCCGACGACGCCTCGGTGGACCTCCTGACGTCGCTTGTCGGCACGGTGTCGGCGCTGCCGATCCTGTGGGTGATCGCCAGTCGCGCCGATCGCGAGGTTCCCGGCTGGAGGCTCGTCGGTGCGGTCCGGGATGCGTTCGGCGACGGCCTGATCGACATCCGGCTGCGGCCGCTCCAGGCCGACGACGGTGAGCGTCTCGTGGCGAACCTGCTGGCGATCGACTCCCTGCCGGCCGCCACCCGGACGATGATCCTCGGCCGAGCGGAGGGCAACCCGCTGTTCGTCGAGGAGATCGTCCGGATGCTCATCGACCGGGAAGCCATCGAGTTCCACGATGGCCGATGGACGGCCACCGAAAGGGTCATGGACGTCGAGATCCCCGAAACGCTCCACGGCCTGCTGCTGGCCCGGATCGATCGCCTTCCGGCTGAGGCGCGACGGGTGCTGCGCGTTGCCTCGGTCATCGGCCGGACCTTCCCGGTCAGCGTGCTGGACCTGGTTGCCAGGAGCCCGTCATGACGACGGAGCCGAGCCAGGGCATCGGGCGGGAGTTGGGGCTCCTCGAGGGCGCCGGATTGATCGCGCTGGCGGCCTCGTTGCCGGAACTCGAGTACGTCTTCCGCCATGCCCTGATCCAGGACGCAGCCTACGAATCCATCCTGAGGCAGGACCGACGATCGCTCCACGTCCAGGTCGCCGAGACCCTGCTGGCGCTCTACCCGGACCACCGGGACGACCTGGCACCGACGCTTGCCCACCATTTCGAGCGCGGCGAGGATCGCCCGAGGGCGATCGAGTACCTCGCCAGGGCCGCCCGCCACGCACGGTCGCGGTTCGCCCGTCATGAGGCGGTGGACTTCGCCCGGCGGGCCGTGGCCATGCTGCCCAGCGGGGACGCGATCAGCGTCGAGGAGCGCCGAACCCGTGCACAGATGCTCTTGCTGCAGGCAGAGGCAGGTGGCGATTTCGTGCCACTCAACGACACCGTCGCACTCCTCGAGGCGGTGATCGCCGATGGCGAGGCCCTTGAGGACGCGGCGCTGTCCGCGCGCGCGTACCTCGAGATCGGCCTGGCGCGCGCGCTGAGCGGCGAGCAGTTCCGCTCCAGCGCCCCGCTCGCGACGGCCCTCCAGCGCGCCACCGATCTCGCGGAAGCCAGCAGATCGCCCGATCTCATGGCCATGGCCATCTCCGCGATGGGACAGGCGCACTACGCAGCCGGGGAGTTCGCCGAGGCCATCGAGTCCTGGGAACGAGCGGTGCCGGCGCTGATCGAGGCCGGCCAGCTCTACGGCGCGTCGATGACCGCGGGCCAGCTGGGAACGGCGTATGGCCACGTGGGACAGTACGAGAAGGCCGTGAGCTGGACCGACCGGGCCTACGAACTCGGCGAGAAGAGCGGCGATCCGAATGCCAGCCTCGACGCGGACCTCGCGCGCTCGATCGTCGAAGGGGTCACCGGCGATTCGGCCGTTGCCATCGAGTACGCGACCAAGGCGGCCGATGCCGCCGCCAAGGTCGACAACAAGGCCTGCGCGATGGTCGCGCACTCCGTGATCGGCGAGCAGTATCTCCGTGAGGGCGAGGCCGCCCAGGCGGCGATCGCCTTCGAGGCCAGTGCCGACCTGGCGACCTTCTGCCAGTTCCTACCGGTCAAGATCGAGCAGACCGAGCTGCTGCTCCAGACCGCGCGAGCCCGATCCGGCGTCGGCCGTGTGGAGTTCGAACGGTACGAGCGCGCGCTCGAGCTGGCGCGCCAGTTCGGCGATCGGCTCGCCGAGGCGCAGCTGTACGAGCAGCGGGCCCGCGACCGGATCGACGCGGGACAGGGGGCGGCCACCGGCGAGGACCTCTCCCGTGCTGCGAGCCTGTACGAGACGCTTGGCGCTGGGGCCCATCAGCAGCGGGTCCGCGAGCTCCAACTGCGCCTGCAGCAGGCGGCCGGAGGCTGATCCCCGAGACCGACCGCCGACGTCGACTCGTCGGTCTCAGAGCGACGGCTTCAGGATCATGTCCGCGACGATGACCACGAACAGCACGGCGTTGAACGCGACCAGGAACACGGCGCGGCTGTTGGCCATGTCGTCCACCACGTCTTCGGCCGGGTGGGCACCGTCTTCGGCCTTGACGGCGTCCTTCGCCACGTCGACAACCCGCTTCCCGATGATGGCGGCGTTGACGAAGAACACCGCGACGAGCAGGTAGGCCACGATGAGCCACGGGGCGACGAAGTCGAAACCGCCGGTGGCTGCCGTCACCAGCCCGAAGACCACGCCGGCGATCATCGCCAGGAGCGCGGCGATCCCGAGACCGGTCCGCTCCACGGTGCGATGCACGAACGCCAGGGCTCGGACGTCCCGCCGCCATATCGCAGAGGCGTAGAAGATCTCCGCCCCGATGAACAGCGTGATCATCGTGATCATCGACAGGACGTGCAGCGTCTTCCAGGTGAGCATGCAGATCCCTCCTCCACGCATCCGGTCGCTTCGGGCCGGCCGGGTCGCACGGCACGGGCCTTGCTCCGGACCGGGGTCGGATGCGTTGGCCCCACCGTAACGGTCGACGCAACCCCGCTCGCTCTCGTCGGCGTGGGCGCGCTTGTCAGTCCATGATCGCGAGCGGCTGCAACCCGGACAGGGGGCCGTCCACCCTGGGTGCAGCCAACTCGGGCTCCGGGCCGCGGTCCGTCTCGCGAGCGGCGAGCTCGGCGTCAAGCTGGGCGACGAGCGCCGGGAGGCTCGACCGGAGGGCTTCGCCGTACGCCGCGCCGACCTCTCGCGCGAGCGCCAGGTCTCGCTTGGACCTCGGCGGGCCGAACCGGTAATGGATCATCGTGCCGGAGCGAAGCGGCTCGAGCTCGATCGTGTGCAGGAGCTTCAGTGGGCCGGCGGGGGTGTCGATGATCGTTCGATCCGTGACGTAGTCGTACGGACGCCAGTCGAGGATCTCCTCGATCACGGCGTCCTTGCCGTGCATGCAGTGATTGGCCGAGCCAGGCCCGCGACGTCCTCCGGTGGCGCCCTTGACCTCGACCTTCGTCACCCAGGGCTGCCAGCTCATCCGCCGGCCGGGCTTGGTGAGGAACTCCCAGGCCACCTGTGGCGGCACGGCCGAGGCGACCGTCACGGTAAGGATCGAC
>JAOUEG010000299.1 GCA_029858845.1 Chloroflexota bacterium
GCCCTTCGCCGACCTCGCCGATCCCGCCGAGGCGGACGTCGCCGCCGAGTCCGACCTCCCAGCGGACGATCCGATCGTGGCCGCGAACATCGCCGAGGCCCGCGCGGCCGGAATCCTTCTGGCCGACCCGGAGGACGCGTGGGGCAACGCCGCCATCCCGGGCTTCGGGATCGGGCGACCGACCCGGGCGCCGGAGCTCGACCCCGCGGCTTCGCGCCCGGCGCTGGCCAGCGCCGCCGAGGCAGCCCGCACCGAGCGGACCTTCGACATCGCGCCCGAGGCGCTCGTGCTTGCCAGCGCCCCCGACGTTCCGCTCCTGGTCGCCCACGGGCTACCCGGCGCGACCGTGGAACGCCACCAGGATCGGTTCGTCGTCGGCCTGTTCGGCGCCGTTCTGGCGATCGCCTCGGCCATGACGTTCGCGGTCATGCTCAGCGGAGGGTTCGGAGCATGAGCCCGGAGGCCTACGCGGCGGCCTTCGGGGTCGGGCTGCTGCTCGCCGTGCTCGGCTTCATCATCGTCGCGGACTACAACGCGGTCATCGCGCTGCGCCAGCGGATCGACAAGGCCTGGGCCAACGTCGACGTCGTGCTCAAGCAGCGCTACGATCAGCTGCCGGCGCTAATGGACGCCGTCCGCGGCCTGATGGCCTTCGAGCAGGACGTGCTGGTTCGGGTGACCCAGGCCCGCGCCGCCTACTCCCCGACCGAGCCGATCCCGGCCAAAGCCGCGCACGCCGAGGCGACGACGGCGGCAGTCCGGTCGCTGCTGGCCGTGGTCGAAGCCTACCCGGAGGTGAAGTCGCAGCAGAACGTGCTGGACCTGCAGGACGAGATCGAGCGCCTCGAATCGATGATCGCCGACCGCCGCGAGCTCTACAATGATCAGGTCTATCGCTACAACACGAGGATCGCCACGCTCCCGACCCTCGCGCTCGCCCGCGCACTCGCCTGGCGGCCTCGCGAGTTCTTCGTGGCCGAGCCCGGCGCCGCGACCCGGCCGGACACGACCCTGTGAGCGGACAGCCGCAGGGGCGGCGGCTCTACCTCGTGCGCCACGGCGAGACGGAATGGTCCAGGCTCGGTCGACACACGGGCCGGACAGACGTCGCGTTGACCGAGATCGGGCGAGCGCAGGCCCAGGCGCTCGGACGGCGACTCACCGGACATCGCTTCGGCCCCGTACGCACGAGTCCCCTGGCGCGCGCTGCGGACACCGCCGCGCTGGGGGGATTCCCGGATGCTATCCGCGATCCCGACCTCCAGGAATGGGACTACGGGGCGCTGGAGGGACGAACGTTCGCTGATATCCGCCGGGAGCTTCCCGGGTGGACGATCTGGACAGGCCCGTGGCCGGCCGCGGAGACCGTCGACCAGGTCGGTGTGCGCGCCGACCGCGTCATCGCGCGGTGCCTTGCATCGGACGCCAATGGCGATGGCTTGTTATTCGCCCATGGGCACCTCCTTCGCATCCTGGCTGCACGCTGGCTCGGCCTCGAGGCTGCCTCGGGTGGACTGTTCGCGCTCGGGACGGCCACGCTCGGGATCCTCGGCTGGGACCGCGGGACCCCGGTCGTCGAGACCTGGAATGAGGCCTGCCACCTGGAAGCGTGACCGGACGCCGGTGGCGGTCCGGGCCAGTGGGTCTGCGCCACCCGGCCGGATGGGCCCCACGAGGTGACCTTTGACCCTGTTCCACGTACCCCGGACGGAACGACGCTGGAGGTCGGAAAGGTGGTACCCATGACCATGAACGTGCGGGACGTGATGAGCACGCCCGCGATCTCCGTGACGACCTCGACACCGCTCAAAGAGGTCGCCCATCTCCTCGTCGAGCACCGTATCAGCGGCGTTCCCGTCGTCGACGACTCCGGCGCTGTCGTCGGCGTCGTCTCCGAAGCGGATTTCCTGTACAAGGGCGGCGATCGGAAGGCAGCTCGACGCCGATGGTTCCGGCGGGTCCTCGGGGAGAGCCGTGCATCCGTCTCACGCCAGGCGAAGATCGGCGCGATCACTGCCGGCGAGGCGATGACCAGTCCGGCCACGACGATCGGGGCCGATCGGCCGACCACCGCGGCGGCCTTGCTGATGGTGGACCGTGCCGTGAATCGCCTGCCGGTCATCGACCAGGGCCGCTTGGTGGGCATCGTGTCGAGGGCGGACCTCGTCCGCTCCTTCGTTCGGTCGGACGAGCAGCTGGCCGAGGCGATCCGTCGCGACGTGCTGCTGCGCGTGCTGTGGCTGGACCCGAACCTGTTCGACGTCGGCGTGCGTGACGGGGTCGCCACGATCTCCGGCCACGTCGAGCGCCGCGATCTGGCGGACACGATCGAGCGTGCCGTTCGCACGATGCCCGGCATCGTTGACGTGATCTGCGCCGTGACCTGGGATACCAAGGACGGGCGACCCACGGGGACCCCGCCCGAGCCGTCGTTCCCCTTCCGGGTGCGCTGACCCGGGGGCGTTCAGCGGCCCCGGTGCGACCGGGGCCGAGCGGCCTGCGGGACCGCGCGGCCTACGTGCGTTCCAGCTGCACGACGGTCTGGCCGTCGGCATCCATCAGGTAGAGGGCGTGACCGTCGATCCGGTAGCCGGCGACGTGGTCAAGGGCGCGCAGGAGGGCCGCCTCGTCGTCCATCGCCTCCGGTGGCCCGGCCATCCGCGTCGAGGCGAGCGGGCCGAGATAGAGCCGGTCCCCATCCGCCCTCGCCGTGCCATGCACGCCGTTCACTCCGGTATGGCCGGCCACGCGACCGGTCCCGTCGAACTCGAGGTAGGGCGCCGCGTGGGCGCGCGGCGGCACGAGCGTCGTTTCCTGACGGACGAATCGAACGTCCCAGCGCCCGGGAAGCGCGCCCGAGATGTCGGGGGCGGCCACGAACCACAGGATCTCATCGCCCGCCCGATCGATCAGGACCAGCGAGCGACCGTCGTCGTCGATCCGGTACGTCGCGACGTATTCGAGGAACGTGAGGAACGCCTTCTCCGCGCGCATCGCTTCGGGTGAGCCAGTCCGCTTCGTGGTCGCCGCCGGCCCGATGGTGAGTGCGTCGCCGTTGGACTGGTACTGGGCCCGGTAGCGGTTGACCGGCGCGTGGCCTGCGAGGGTCCCATCCACGAAGCGTGCCGTGATGGTCTCACCGGCGGGGATCGGGACACCATTGGTGAGGTGCCAGGCGACACCTTCGAGGACGTGGCGGCGGATGGCTTCTGTCATGTTCGCAGCCTCCGGCGGTCTC
>JAOUEG010000300.1 GCA_029858845.1 Chloroflexota bacterium
CCCGGTCGAGCGGATGATGCGCGACGCGAAGATCACCCAGCTCTACGAGGGGACGCAGCAGATCCAACGACTCGTCATCGCGCGGGCGCTGCTCGGAAAGGGCGGTTGACCGCGCAGGGAGGTTCCAGACCCGGTGCGCATCGTCGTCCTGACCAAGCCCGTGCCGGATCCCGCCTCCGGCGGCGAACGCCTGCTCCCCGACTTTCGCCTGGACCGGGCCAACAGCCCCACCGTGGTCAACGGCAATGACGAATACGTGTTGGAGAAGGCGCTCAAGCTGATCGAGGCGGCCGGCGAGGGCGAGGTCGTGCTCCTGTCGATGGCGCCGGCCGACGCCCCCGAAACGATGCGCAAGGCCCTCGCCATGGGCGCTACCAGCGGCGTCCTGGTGACGGATCCTGCGCTGGCGGGCTCCTGCACCGTCGCCACCACGCGCGTGCTCGCCGCCGCGCTCCAGACCCTCGAGTTCGACCTCGTGTTCGCGGGCGTGGACAGTTCCGACGGGTTCGCCGGCGTGGTACCGGCCGGAGTCGCCACGCTGACCGGTCTGCCATACCTGTCCTGGGCCGCGGAGATCGAACCGGACACCGCGACCCGGACGGTCCGCGTGCGGCGGATCAGTCCGACCGGCTACGACGTCCTGGAGGCGCCGATGCCCGCCCTGATCAGTGGGACGCAGGCGCTCGGCGAGCCGCGCTACCCGTCGCTCAAGGGCATCATGGGCGCGCGGGCCAAGACGATCACGGTCCTCTCGCTGGCGGATCTCGGGATCGATCCCGGGTCGGTCGGAAGCCCCGGCGCGACGACGCGCGTCGTGGATGCGCGACCGCCCGAAGCCCGGGCCGCGACACGGGTCATCCGGGACGGGCCGGACGAAGCCGCTCGGCAGGTCGTCGACTTCCTCGCCGAGCGGAGGCTCATCTGATGGGCGACATGGTGGTCATCGGCGAGCTCGCGCCGGACGGTACGCTCACCAAGCTCTCGACGGAGGTCGCCACGCTGGCGCGCAGCCTGGCCGAAGCGGCCGGGGTCGGCGCGACCGCCGTGATCCCTGTCGCGGGAGCAGATGCGGCGGCCGCGGAACTCGCCGAGTTCGTGACATCGGTGGTCGTGGACGGTGGCGCTGGTCCGGACGCGACCCCGTCCCAGCGTGCGGCGGTCGTCGCCGCAGGCCTCGACGGCGCCGACCATGTCCTCATCCCGGCCAGCCCGGATGGGCGCGACCTGGCGGGTGCCCTCTCGGCCCTGACCGGATGGGGCGTTCTGGCCAACGGTGTCGCGGCCCGCTGGTCGGACGAAGGGCCGGTGGTCGTCCAGAGCGCGTTCGGGGGCAAGCTCGTGACCGAGTCGGCCTTCATCGGTGGGCACGGGATCGTGACGATCCGGCCGAACGCCGTGACCGCCGAACCGCTCGGATCGCCGGGCACCGTGGGGACCCGAGCGACGCAACCGGCGGGCACGATCGCGCCGGTCGCCCTGCTGGACCGGATCGTGGCCGAGAATGCCGCCGTCTCCATCGACGACGCGCGGATCATCGTGGCCGGTGGCCGCGGCGTGGGTGGGCCGGAAGGCTTCGGGCTCGTGCAGGAGCTTGCGGATGCGCTGGGGGGCGCGGTGGGCGCCTCGCGCGCCGCCGTCGATTCAGGCTGGATCCCGTACAGCCAGCAGATCGGCCAGACCGGCAAGATCGTGAAGCCGCAGCTGTACCTCGCGCTCGGGATCAGCGGCGCGATCCAGCACAAGGTGGGGATGCAGACGGCGGAGACCATCATCGCCGTCAACCGCGACCCGGATGCCCCGATCGCGGATTTCGCCGACGTGCTGGTCGTCGGCGATCTATTCGACGTCGGCCGGGCGATGCTCGTCGAGCTTCGCTCACGGTCAGGCTGAACCCGGTTCCGGGGAGCGATCGATCGTGACCGAGCTCGCGATCCTGCTGCCGCTGGCGGCATTCGTCGGGATCGCGGTGCTGCTCGGGATCATCCTCCGCCGAGCGGGGCGGATCGTGGCGCGGACCCGCGAGCTGGACGGATTCAGGGCAGCCACCGCAGACCTCGTCGCGCGCATCGACACCTCCCTGGAGGGCGCGGCCAGCCGGATCGATGCCGTCCGACGCGGGCAGGCGGGGCCCGAGACCATCGGCGCGACCATCGGTGCCGCGACCGACGCCGTCGATCGCTACGCGGACGAGGCGCGTGGACTCAACGGGCCGCCGACCGCCATCGAGCTGCGGGACGCCCTGGTGGACGAGCTCGAGCGGGCCGGCCGCGCCCTCGCCATGGTGGGCCACGGGGCGGACATCCAGACCCGGGTCCGGCGGCGCGGACGCGAGGTGGAGGCTCAGACGTCGATCAAGCGCGGCTACCTCAATCTGCTCCATGCGCGTGAGGCGATCGACCGGCTGGGCAGGCAGGCGACGAGCCTGGATGCCGGCACCGACGGTGTGTCGCCGACGGACGGTATCGGAGCCCACGAGCCGCCCTCCTGACCACACCATCTAGTGGTATCCTCCGGTCACACCACAAGTGGTAGTGGTTCACCGCAGGAGAACGATGCGCTGCCCCCAATGCGGCGAGCGGGATACCCGCGTCGTCGATTCGCGTGATCTCGATGAGTCGGCAACCATCCGTCGGCGTCGCGAGTGCAACCTCTGTGCGACCAGGTTCACGACCTATGAGCGCATCGAGGCCGCGCGACTGGTGATCGTCAAGCGCGACGGGACTCGCCAGGAGTTCGACCGCGACAAGCTGGCTTCCGGCCTGCGCAAAGCCCTGACACGGCGGCCGGTCCGGGATGGCGCTGCCGAACAGGCGGCCGACGAGATCGAGGCGGAGCTCCGTGCCGAGGGCGCGACGGAGGTGCCGTCGGCACGCGTCGGCGCGCTGGCGATGGAACACCTGCGCGGTATCGACCAGATCGCCTACATCCGGTTCGCGAGCGTGTACCAGAGCTTCGAGGACCTCGAGGATCTCAAGCGGGAAGTGGACACGCTGTTCGCGGAGAAGGGTGTCGGGGGAGGAGCCAAGTGAGCGTCCTGTCGGATCGGGACATCCGCGCCGCGCTCGAGGCAGGGACGGTGCACATCGAGCCGTACGACGCGGCGGATCTGCAGCCGTCATCGGTGGACCTGCACCTGGACCGCTCGTTCCGAGTCTTCCGCAACAACCGCTACCCGTACATCGATGTTCGCGCGCCGCAACCGGACCTGACCGAACTGCTCACGATCGAGGAC
>JAOUEG010000301.1 GCA_029858845.1 Chloroflexota bacterium
CGGCCGTTCCCGGCAACCACATCGAGGACATCTCCGCGGCCGTCGAGGATGTCGCCGTGCCGCTCGGGTACGGGATCATCCGCCAGTTCGTCGGACACGGCATCGGCACCGAGATGCACGAGGAGCCCCAGGTCCCCAACTACCGCACCGGACGTCGCGGTCGCAAGCTGGAGACCGGCCTGTGCCTGGCCATCGAGCCCATGTTCACGCTCGGCGGCTACCAGGCCCACATCCTTGCCGATGACTGGACGGTCTCGACGGTCGACGGATCGCTGGCCGCCCATTTCGAGCATTCGATCGCCGTGACCGACAACGGTCCCGAGATCCTGACCGCGATCTGATGACGAGGACGAGTCGGCGGTTGCCGGGACGGCCGTTTATTGATACGCTACGCGTTCGTGTGTCGGTCCGCATGGGCCGACACTGCGCGTGAGAAAGGGAAGCACGTAGCCTGTGGCCAAGCGAGATGCGATCGAAGTCGAAGGGACGGTGATCGAGCCGCTCCCCAACACCATGTTCGCAGTCGAGTTGGAGAACGGCCATCGGGTGCTCGCCCACATCAGCGGCAAGCTGCGGATGAATTTCATCCGGATCCTGCCCGGTGACCGCGTCCGCGTCGAGTTGTCGCCGTACGACCTGACCCGCGGTCGCATCACGTACCGACTGAAGTAGCGAACAAGCCACCCACGAGCACGATCGAGGATCCGTTGAAGGTCAGAGCTTCCGTCAAGACGCGCTGCGACAACTGCAAGGTCATCCGTCGCCACGGCACCGTGATGATCATCTGCAGCAATCCCAAGCACAAGCAGCGGCAGGGGTAACCGATGGCACGCATCGCCGGTATCGACATCCCGCGTGAGAAGCGCGTCGAGGTCGCCCTCACCTACGTCTATGGGATCGGGTTGCCCACGAGTCAGAAGATCCTGGCCCAGACGAACGTCAATCCGGACACTCGCGTCCGCGATCTCACCGAGGAGCAGGTCAACCGCCTGCGTGAGCTCATCGATCGGCGCTACAAGGTCGAAGGCGACCTGCGTCGTGAGACGGCGCTGAACATCAAGCGCCTGATCGAGATCGGCTCGTATCGCGGCCTGCGGCACCGGCGCAACCTGCCGGTCCGTGGCCAGCGCACCAAGACCAATGCTCGCCAGCGGCGCGGACCGAAGAAGACGGTCGGCGTGCGGCGCAAGAAGTGATGAGGGACTGACCAGGCATGGCGGAACGCAAGCGCGCGGTCAAGCAGCGTCGCCGGGAGAAGAAGAACGTCCCCCAGGGGCACGTCCATATCCAGGCCACGTTCAATAACACGCTCATCACGATCACGGACCTCAACGGCGCGGTGATCAGTTGGGGCTCGGCCGGTGTCGCCGGTTTCAAGGGCTCCCGCAAGAGCACGCCGTACGCGGCTGCCCTCTCGGCGGACGGCGCCGCCAAGCGTGCGATGGAGCACGGCATGCGCCAGGTCGAGGTGTACGTGAAGGGTCCGGGAGCCGGCCGCGAGCAGGCGATCCGATCCCTCCAGGCCGCCGGCCTTGAGGTCAGCGCCATCACCGATGTCACGCCAATCCCGCATAACGGATGCCGCCCGCCCAAGCGGCGCCGCGTCTGAGAGCCTGAGGACCGATGGCCCGCTACACCGAATCCGTCTGCCGCATCTGTCGGCGGGAAGGCGCGAAGCTCTATCTGAAGGGCTCGCGCTGCTATACCAAGAAATGCGCCTTCGAGCGCCGACCCTCGCCTCCCGGCCAACACGGCGTCCGACGCCGCAAGGTCGGCGACTACGGTCTCCAGCTGCGTGAGAAGCAGAAGGTCCGGAAGAGCTACGGCGTCCTCGAGAAGCAGTTTCGCAACTACTTCATCGCGGCCGAGAACCGCCCCGGCGTCACCGGCGAGAACCTCCTGCGTTCACTCGAGCTGCGCCTCGACAACGTGGTCTTCCGGATGGGGTTCGCGCCCTCCCGGGCGGCCGCCCGCCAGCTCGTCGCCCATGGGCACTTCGCCGTCAACGGCGTTCCGACCGACATCGCGTCGTACCAGCTTCGGCAGGGTGACCGGGTCGAGGTTCGCGAGAACCGCCGTAGCCGCGAACCGTTCAAGGTGGCCAAGGAAACCCTCCGCAATCACCAGGCGCCGGAGTGGTTGTCCATCGATCCCGCGACCCTGACCGGGTCCATCGTGACGCCGCCCAGCCGCGACCAGATGCCGCTCGACCTCAACGAGCAGCTCGTGGTCGAGTACTACTCGAGGTAACCGCACCTTCATGATCGAACTCGAGAACCCGCAGATCGAGTCTGTCGAGGAAGCCGGCACGTACGCCAAGTACGAGGCGGGCCCCCTGCAGGCCGGCTACGGCGTCACCCTCGGCAACGCGCTTCGACGCGTGCTCCTGTCGTCGCTCGAGGGCGCCGCTGTCACGAGCATCCAGATCCGCGATATCTACCAGGAGTTCTCGACGATCCCGGGCGTCAAGGAAGACGTCACCCAGATCGTCCTGAACGTCAAGAAGCTGCGGCTCAAGAGCTTTGCCTCGCACCCAGTCCAGCTTCGTCTCATCAAGTCGGGTGCCGGCGCCGTCACGGCGGCCGACATCGCCGAGTCCGCCGACATCGAGATCATCAACCCGGAGCTCGTGCTGATGACCCTCGACACGGACGACGTGACCATCGAGATGGACCTCACGGTCGAGCGCGGCGTCGGCTATCTCGGCGCGGAGCGTGCCGAAGCGCTGCCGATCGGCGTCATCGCGGTCGATGCGATCTTCACCCCGGTCCGCAAGGTCAACTACTGGGTCGAGAGCATGCGAGTGGGTCAGGTGACCAACTTCGACAAGCTGACCCTCGAGATCGAGACGGACGGCACGATCGGACCCGAGGAGGCGCTGAGCCGCTCGGCCGACATCCTCGTCAGCCAGTTCCGCCCGTTCGTCACGGTGGGCATGGCCCCTGCGCCCGTCGCTCCGGCGACCGGCGTGGCCGCCTTGCCCCCGAACATGCTCGACATGCCGATCGAAGAGCTGGATCTCCCGATGCGGGCATACAACTCGCTCAAGCGCAACAACATCGTCAAGGTGGGGCAGCTGCTCCAACTCAAGGATGATGACCTGCTGCGGATGCGCAACTTCGGAAAGAAGTCGCTCGACGAGATGAAGGAACGCCTGCGCATGCGCGGGTTCATCATCCCGGAGACGGAATCGGATGGCCTGGACGACGTCGACGTCGACGAGCCGT
>JAOUEG010000303.1 GCA_029858845.1 Chloroflexota bacterium
CGACGACGGCAAGGAGGGTCAGCGCGATCATGACGACGAGGAACGTCACGTTCCCGATGCCCTGGCCTTCCGGCACCGAGAGCGCCATGTACCCGAGGACGCTCGTGATGGCGATCAGCCCCAGGATCGCGACGACCCGACCGAGCGCGCTACGGACCAGGAGCAGCAGCACGAGCGCTCCGATGGCATAGGCCGCCACCCACTTCGAGGCGAGGGCCAGGCCGAGCAGGACACCGATGGCCGGCATCGATATCAGGAAGGCGCCGCGTCCCCGCCACCAGCCCGTCCAGACCGCGGCGAATATCGTGTAGGCGGCGATGATGAACAGCCCGACATAGACGTCGTTCATCCCGATCCGCGACTGGACGAACAACATCCCTTCCAGGGCAACCAGCGCCGCAACGAACACGGCGACGATGCGCCGCCGGAAGAGGATCCTCGTCAGGAGGTAGAGGCATGCCGCCATCAACACCCCGGCGATGACCCCCGGAAGGCGCCAGGCGAACGCGTGCGATCCCAGCGCGATCGAGGCGGTCGTGCCGTCCGCGCCGAACACGAGGAGCTCCTGGCGATCCTGGGTGACGTACTGGGATTCGACGTCCATCGCCCACGCCGCCGGAACCATGCCCTCGGGCAGCCTCGCATCCGCGTACACGGCGTTCGCGTGTGGCTCGACGACGAAGACGGTCCAGCCCTCGGTCGATGCCGGTTCGGTCGCCGGGGCCCGGCCCAGGATGTGGACCTGCTGGGTGGCATCGTCGTAGGCGATCGCGGTGCCGGCGGCAGGAAGCGGGTGACGGCCCTTGCTGACCGGGCCGTCCGCGGCGCTGTCACCACCGACGGCGAGGACCTCGTAGGTGGGCTCCTCGGCCGGGCCGCTCGTCACGTACAGCTGGGTGTCGTCGATCCCCGTCACCAGCGCCATTCCGTGGGCGCCACCGTCCATCCCCATCGCGCTCGAGACGCCGGCCGTCGCCGGGTCGATGAAGCTGACGCCGTCGGACGTCGCGACGGCGACGCGCGGCAGATCGACGATCTCCAGACCTGCCAGGCGTCCGTCCCCGATCGCCTCCTCGACGGCGGTCCGGTCGTCACCGCCGCCCGGCTGGCCGAGGACGACCTGCCCTTCCGGATCCACGGCGTCCTCGAGCCGCGCCAGATAGTCGGCGGCATCGCCGCCGAGCAACTCCGCCAGGGTCGCCGCGACCGCCTCCGGCTCGTCGATCGCGGCCGGTACCCCGACCAGGGAGGCCCCCGTGCCGGCCGCGGCGAGGTCCGCGATGCCCGGCAGGTCCGCGGTACCCGACAGGGCGCCGGTGGCGCTGTCGATGACCGTCAGTGTCGTGTTCGACGCCGCGACGATCGTCGCTCCGGCATCGGCGATCAGCAGGTGGGCGACCGCGTGATCGACGGCGGTCAGCTCGGTCGGTTGAAGGCCGACATCGACACCCCCGAGTCCGATGGCCGCAAGATCGACGGCGGCGATCCGACCGTCCTCGAAGCCGATGACGAGCTGCGACCCCGGGCCGTCCACGGCGACCGCACTGGAGCCCGGTGCCGGGATCACGCTGATCAGCGATCGCGAGCGCAGGTCATAGGTGCGGACCTCGGACCCCGTCGCCACGTGGACGCGCTCTCCCGCCCGCCCCCCGGCGACGACGTCGTCCCGCCGTGGCTCCACGGCAGCAGCGCGAACCGGCGTCCCGAGGGCGCTCGTCGCGCGGACATCGTCCTCACCCCAGAGAACGAGTCCGCCGGCCATGGCGTACTTGGCCAGGTGCGGATGGGTCCACTCGTAGATGTCGTGGTCGATCCCGTAGCGCCAGCTCTGCAGGAACTCCGTCGCGGTCCGCGCATGGTAGACCTCGTCGAAGTGCATCTGGGCTGGCTCACCGAGGCGGAACGTCCGGAGGCCGAACGTGAGGAGCACGATGACGATGAGGAACCACAGGTCGAGTCGGTCAAGCCGGCCACCCGACTCGTGCGTAAGAGAAGCACTCAGGTCGGCGCGGACGGGTCGCTCGCGCAGCCGGTCCTTGAACCATCCCGTGAATCCGGCCTCGCTGAACGGGCGGCGCTCGGTCCAGGTGGGAGGCGCGACGACGGCCGGTGCCTCGAGACCGGTCGTGTCGATCGCAAGGGCGGATGCGAAGACCGCCTGCGCCGGGGTCATCGTCACCGGCGACGCCGGGCCGGCCGGCGAGTTCGCGGCAGGTGTGGTCTCGGGCTCGTCGTCCGTCGCGAGCGGCATCGGCTCGGCCGCCGGCATCGACGCGGCGGCCGTGATCTGGTTCGCCAGCCCCTGACGTGCATCGGCCCGCAGCTGCAGGACCGCCCAGACGAATGCGGCCGTGTGCAGGATCGCCACGATCGTCACGCCCAGCTGTGAGCGGATCGCCTCGCCGACCCCGAGCCAGTCCGAGATGGACGGGTTGTCGGGATACAGCGTCGTGAGGACGACGTACATGTTCGCGAAGGTCGCCAGGGAAAGGACGACATAGGCGATCCGCCAGCGGCTGGAGACGGCGAACAGGATCGCCCCGAGAGCGAAGAACGGGTAGCCGTACCGCTCGTGGACCCGCGTCGGCACGGCGAAGAAGGCCAATGCGAGCACGGACAGGGACACGAGCAGTGTGGGCCGATCGGGCGTGCGGGCCGCCACCCACAGGGCCAACCCCATGGTCAGGACGAGCAGCACGGCGCCCACGACCACCGCCGGGACCACCCCGAAGACGGCGAGCCCGGCACTGCACCGGTCCGCCGGGACCTGGGCCGCATCGCACACCCACAGACCGGCGTTGGCGAGGCTGTTGCCGAGGTCGCCGGGCACGACCGCCCAGGCGTTGTACGCGTTCACGGTCAGGTACGGATATCCACCACCGGCGACCACGATCTGGTCGATCAGACCGGACGACACGAATGGCGCCTGGGCCGACAGTTCGATGACCGACAGTCCGAACGGCAGGCACAGCGCGACGGCGGTCAGGTACCCGGCGAGCCCCGTCGTAAGGATCCGCAACGGTGAGTCCGTCCGGCGCTCCAGCGCGCGGAGCCGGGCCGGCAGACCGGTCGGACGGCCATCGTCATCGGCGCGATCGGCGCCTCCCGCGGCCTCGACAGGCCAGAGCGCCCGGCGGATGGTCACGACGGCGACGAGCGGGACCAGGATCCCGAGTTGCGGTTTGATGACCGCGGCGATCACCGTGAA
>JAOUEG010000302.1 GCA_029858845.1 Chloroflexota bacterium
CACGGCGGTGCCGGCCCGGCCCCGGTGCTGATGAAGGGCAACGAGGCCATGGCCGAAGCCGCCATCCAGGCCGGGTGTGACGCGTACTTCGGCTACCCCATCACGCCCCAGGCCGAGCTCCTGGAATGGATGGCGCGACGCATGCCCGAAGAGGGCCGCGTCTTCGTCCAGGCCGAGAGCGAGATCGGGGCGATCAACATGGCCCTCGGCGCGGCGGCCACCGGGGCGCGGGTCCTCGTTTCGACCTCCGGACCCGGTTTCAGCCTGATGGCCGAGGGGATGAGCTACATGGCGGGAGCCGAGCTGCCGGTGGTCGTCATCGACGTGATGCGCGGCGGCCCGGGACTGGGCAGCATCGGACCGTCGCAGTCGGACTACCTCCAGGCCACGCGCGGCCACGGGCACGGCGACTACCGCGTCCCGGTCCTCGCTCCCGCCTCCATCGCCGAGGCAGTCGAGCTCGTCGCCGACGCCTTCTCACTCGCCGAGCGCTATCGCACGCCGACGATCATCCTCGCCGACGGGATCATCGGCCAGGCGATGGAGCCGGTCGTGCCCACGTTCCGGAACCCCCCGCGCATCACGTCGAGCTGGTCCACCACCGGCGCCGACGGGCGGCCCCCGCGTGCCCTCCATTCGCTCCACCTTCAGCCGGAGGAGCTCGAGACGCACGACCGGCATCTCCAGGCCAAGTACGCGGCGATCACCGAGCGGGAGGTCCGCTGGGCGAGCGAGGGCCTCGACGGGGCAGAACTCCTCATCGTGGCCTACGGGACGGCCGCCCGGGTCGCCCAGACCGCCATCGAGCGGGGGCGGGACAGCGGGCTCCGGGTCGGGTTGCTGCGACCGATCACGCTGTGGCCGTTCCCGGTCGAAGCCCTGGCTCGGGCGGCCAGGCAGGTTCGGGCCGTCGTCGTGATCGAGCTCTCTGCCGGGCAGCTCGCCGAGGATGTCAGGCTCGCCGTCGGCGCCACCAAGCCGGTCCTGGTCCACGGTCGCATGGGCGGCATGGTCCCGACGCCGGGCGAGGTGGTGGACGTCCTGCGCAGCGCCTGGTCGGCCGGTGTGCCGTTCCGGGGCGGCCATCGAAACGGGGGCCGTCGCGGCATGGAGGACGATCCGGCCGCGACGACGCCGACGCCGGCCCTTACGGCCGAGCCCGGGCACGCCGGCTCGGTCGGCGGCCCGGCCACCCATGGATCCGAGCCTGCCGTCGCGCTGCTCACGAGCGTGCCCGAACCCGATCCCTTCAGCCTGCTCGAGGAGGGAGCGTGGCGGGCGGCGATGGGTCAGGCCCCGCCGGAACCGGCGGACGAGGACGACCCGCTGGACATCCTGGTCCACGGCCAGCCGGAGGCCGTTCGATGACGCCGCAACAAACGGGCTCCGGCGACCGACGACTCGTCTACGAGCGACCCGCGGCTCTGACCAAGGGATCGACGCACTACTGCCCGGGCTGCGGTCACGGGATCATCCATCGACTCGTCGCCGAGCTGATCGACGAGATGGACCTCGCGCCGCGGACGATCGGCGTCGCGTCGGTCGGGTGCAGCGTCTTCGCCTACGACTACCTGAACGTCGATTTCGTGGAATCGCCCCATGGCCGCGCCCCGGCTGTCGCGACCGGCGTCCGCCGCGTGCGACCGGAGGCGTTCGTCTTCACGTATCAGGGCGACGGCGATCTCGCCGCGATCGGGACGGCCGAGATCGTGCACGCTGCCGCCCGGGGCGAGCGGATCAGCGCGATCTTCGTCAACAACGGGACGTACGGCATGACCGGTGGACAGATGGCCCCGACCACCCTCGTGGGCCAACGGACGACCTCCACCCCGACCGGACGCGACCCGATCCTGGCCGGCTATCCGATCCCGATCACGGAGATGCTCGCCCTGCTGCCCGGCGTCGCCTACGCCGCCCGTGGCTCCATCGCCGATCCGTCGCTGGTCGGCAAGGCCAAGGCGATGCTCCGAACCGCGTTCCGGTCGCAGCTGGATGGCGACGGGTTCTCCATCGTGGAGATCCTGTCCACCTGCCCGGTCGGCTGGAACCTCACGCCGACCGAGGCCATGGACCATGTCAGGGCCGAGGTCGTGAAGACGTATCCACTCGGCGTCATCGCGGACCGTCGCCCGACCCGCAGCGCGACCGCCGCACCGTCGGCCGTCCGGGAGGACGCGTCGTGAGCGGCCATGCCACGATCATCGCCGGCTTCGGCGGCCAGGGGCTGCTGTTCGCCGGCAAGGTCCTCGCGCAGGCGGCCATGACGGAAGGGAAGATGGTGTCCTGGATGCCGTCATATGGACCGGAGATGCGCGGCGGGACCGCGTCCTGCACGGTCATCGTGGCCGAAGGCGTCATCGGCTCGCCCGTGGTGGACATCGCGGACAGTGTCATCGCGCTCAACCCACCCTCCCTTGCCAAGTTCGAGCCGGCACTCGCACCCGGAGGTCTGCTGGTGATGAACACGTCGCTGATCGAAGCGCTGCCGAGCCGGGTGGACCTCGAGGTGCTGGCGATCCCGTGCACCGCCCTGGCGCGCGACAGCGGTCATCCACGCCTGGCCAGCGTGGTCGCTCTCGGCGGCCTCATCGCGCGGCGACCGCTCGTCGCACCAGACTCGATCCGTGCAGCGCTCGCCGAGATGACCGGGCCACAACATCTCGACCTGCTCACCGCGGACCTGGCGGCATTCGACGCCGGGCTGGCCGCGGCAGCCGGGACGGTCGTAGGAGCGACGTCGAGCAGCGCGGACCGACGCTAGGCGGAGACGGGCGACACCGGCGGCGAAGACGGCGCCGACTCGAGCGCCCTGGCGATCTCACCTGCCCAGACGTCCACCTCGATGCGGGGCCGATAGTCGCCGTCCGGGACCCGCAACGCCGAGACGATCGCCCACTCCGCAAAGCCGAGGTGCCTGCGCTCCAGCCGGCCCGGGAAGATCCGGTGATCGCGAGCGCCCGTCGCGGCCACGATCTGCCCGGCCTCCACCGGGTCCGCCTCGGGCCTGGCTGGATCACCGGCCGGACCGCTCGAGAAGAGCCACACCGGACGGGCCCGGAGCTCCTCGGCGAACCGATCGACGAGCGCGTTGGCGTCGTCGAGCCACTTGCCCATGTAGACGCCGCTGCCCAGTACGACGGCGTCGAACCCGTCCAGGCTGGACACCTCGCGTGGCGGCCGCACCACGGCCTCGACACCGTTGTCCGCA
>JAOUEG010000304.1 GCA_029858845.1 Chloroflexota bacterium
TGGCCCGCCCAGCTCGACATACCAGAGTTGATAGGGCCCGGCCGGGGCGCCGTCGACGCGGTATGTGACTCGGGTGACGCCCCGCGCCAGGCGGTCCGGGACGAATTCGACTCGAAGGTCGGCGTGGATCCGGATCGTGAGATCCTGCCATCGTTCCGGGGGGAGCCGATCCGGTGAGATCAGGGCGACGTGCCCAATGGCGATCGTGCCGACCAGGAGCACAGGCAGCACCGCCGCGGCGCCCGTTGCCGCCGTGAGGGAGCCGACCCGGACGCGCCGAACGGCAAGCGCCACGATCGCAAAGCCGGTCATCGCGGCGAGGGTGTCGCTCAAGAGCGTGACCCATATGGCACGCGTGAACTCCGGCCGTGCCGCGAGCCAAGCCTGGTTCCTGACCAGGTCAGAGCTATACGGGCCGCTTGCCCATATGACGAGCCCTGTGCCCAAGGCCAACCCGGTACCCACCGCGACCCATCCGCGGATGTTCGGGGAGATGAGCGCACCAAGGCCGGCGGCCGCGGCGAACACGGCCATGCCCGGCCACGTGATCCGGAGATCGGCAGCAGGGATCTCGACCACTCCGAGGGCGACGAAGACTACGACGGCCAGGAAGCCGATGAGCGCTACGACCGCAAGACGCATCGTCGAACGAGGCTCCCACAGCGCTGGTCGATCTGCCCGTGGCTCGGCACGGTCCCCGCGACCGGGGTGTGAACGTGCCGTCAACACCCTCCCCCGCATCTGGTGCCCAGCGTGCTTCCGGCGGCGGCGTGCTCCAAGTGCCGTTGGTCGCGATCGCCCCTGTTTGCGGGTCCAGACTCGCCTCCGGGGCGGGATCGCAAGGGCGCGAGAAGGCAGCGTACGGCGGGTGCTGGGGCCGAACGGGTGCATCGGCCTGCCCACCGTTCGGACGCTCTCCGATGAAGACCGGGACACGCCGGAGCTCGAGGATCCGGAGCGCGTTCCTCCGCCGGCGCCGCCGAGCCCTGCCGTGGCGGATCCTGAACCGGCTGGCCGACGTGGTCCGGCGTGGAAGCGCGTGGCCTACGTCACCCACTGCCAACCCCGGATGCGAAGTCGGCCGAGCCGGACTCGAACATCCAGCCCAGGCATCGATCCAGGCGTCGGCCGTCGTCTCCGACACGACGAGTCCCATCAATCGGTGGCGTGTGCCATCGCGGACAGCAGCGAGCTGCGCGCCCAGCGTGTTGTTCGCGCGCGCCCGACATCCCTCCGGGCGCGCCATTTGTTCTGCGGCGCGGACAGGCCGACGACTGCGAACCTACTCGAAGATCGACAGCGGGCAGTGGGCGGTGACCACCACGTTGGGCATGTCGACGATCTCGCTGATCCGGAGGTCAACGGCCACGCTTGCCAGCAGGTAGGCGTCGCTCGGCGCAAGACCATGCTCGCGTCCGAGCCAGTCGATCATCCGTCGCACCGCATCGCGGGCCGCACCCATGAGGTCGGGGCCGACGCCGGAGGTCGCATACCGCCGCCGCGCCCCGACGGCCGGCACCTCGGGCGTGAGGAACTCGGGGCCCGTCAGACGGAGGTCCTTGCGGGTCGTCAGCCGGACGGTCGCCCGCATGGGCGTCTCGATCGCGGTGCCGCAGATCTCACCGTCCCCCTGCGCCGCGTGGCCGTCGCCCATCGACAGACACGCGCCCGGCTGGAACACGGGCAGGTACAGCGTCGCGCCGGCGGTAAGGTGCCGGTTGTCCATGTTGCCACCGAACTCGCCTGGCGGGATCGTCGGAAGCGGACCAAGGGTCGGGGCAACGCCGACCACGCCGCAGAACGGGTCCACCCGGACGCGGATGCCTGGAAGGAACTCCGCCCGCCCACCGGCGGCCGGGAGCCGGGTGATCCGGAGCGCCGCATCGGGAAACTCGTCGCCGAGCAGGCCGAACCCGGGGACGCTCGCCGTCCAGCCCCAGTCGGCCGGCACGAATTCGAGCAAGTCGACCTGGAGCGTGTCGCCGGGCTCGATTCCTGCAACGGCGACAGGGCCATGCAGCTGGTCGACGCGATCGAAGTCGAGTCGATCGAGATCCTCGACCGTGGAGGATGCGGCGAGCTGGCCATTGCTCGAGTCGAGGCAATCGACCTCGACGACGGAGCCGCTGGCAACCGTTGCGACCGGCGGGACAGCGGGATCCCAGGCCAGCTGGACCTGGTCGCGACCAATGTGGAGCGCCGGGACGATCGCCATCGCTTCCCTCCACGGCCATCTGCGGGAGCCGGACAGAGATCGTAACCGACCTGCCGTCGTCAGCGCGATGGACCATCGGGGCGTGGAGCAGCGTCGAGCGTCGTCACGGTGGCTCAGGGTCTGTGTATGAAATCCACGATCAGACAGGAGCCGAGCGTGACCGCAGTCCGATCGGGCCATTGCGCGCGCCCCGACTCCACCGCAGACTCGAGCCATGAGCAGCACCCCGACCTACTTCTACGCACGCTGCGGGCCACCGGACGACTACGCTGAGGGGACTCGCCTCGACTGGCGGGACGGCGGACCGCTCCTCGACGGGCTCCGAGGCGGTGGCCGTCCGTGCGGCCGTCGCCTGGCTGCCAGCACAGGCTGCCGGCGAGGCCGGTAGCACCACCGCAGCCAGGGCCATGATCCGGCGACCATGCTTCACCTCTCCCAGTGGGATCGATCACACCGCCGCCATGCGAGCTAGTCCGGCGACGGCGTCGGCTCCGGCTTCAGCAGCCATCGCCACCGGCCGGTGACCGTCGAGAAGGACGAGACGCCACCTCCCCTGACCTGGCAGACGATCCGGCCGTGGACCGAGTCGAAGACCGGGTCCAGGGTTTCGCACCAGTCGTTGCTCGACCCGTCGCGCATGTCGCCGGCCTCGGGGTCGGCTTGCCAGCTTCGCTGGCCGTCGTAGGCTTCGACCCATCCTTCCCTGCTCAGGAACACGGCCGCCCCAACCGCCTGGTCGTATGCGACACGACTGACCGGTCCGAAGAAATAGCCGTCGTGCTCCCACAGGATTCGCGCCGGCACCTGGGAAGGGACGAGGCGCCAGACGCCGGTGCCTGGATCGAACGCCCAGATCTCGAGCTCTGCGACCTGCACCCAGGGCTTGTACGGGCGGGAATCACTGATGTAGAAGCCGGCGTCGCCGCTGGAGCCGCGGAGATCATCTGGCGCAGCGACCACGGCGAGCAGCTGGTTGCGGTCCCGATCG
>JAOUEG010000305.1 GCA_029858845.1 Chloroflexota bacterium
GTAGTACTCGCCCCAGTACTTGACGTTGTAGTTGCCGTTGCCCGCGACGCGGTTGAGGCCGAGACCATCCTTCGTGTACTTCTGGAACGACCCGTACGGACTCGGATAGCCGTTGCCGTGGCCGAGGTACACGAGGAGGTTCGCGCCCTGCGCGGCAGCCTTGACCTTGGACCATGTGGCATTCGGGCTGTAGATCTCGATGACCCTGGCACCGTAGCCGCGCGCCTGCGCGGCATACTTGCGGGCCCGGTAGATGTACTTGCCGGTATTGGAGCCGGACGGCCCCACGACGATGACGACCTTGATCGTTGCCGCCTCGGCGGGCGACGGGTTCGCGACCGCCCCGAAGGCCGCGATGAGCGCCACGACGAGCGTGAGCGCGGTCACGCGAGTCGATCGGCGGCTGGACGCCCGCTGGGCGCCGTTGCTGAGATCCGCCAAGATCCTTGCCTCCTGTCCTCCGGAACACCGCATGGGGGCGCGGTGACGGTGGCCTGGTGCCGCCGGCGACAGGGATCGGAACGGGGCGTGGGACGTGCCCGATACACCTCCGCGCGTCGTCACGAAGGTGGGCGGATCGCGGCCCGGGGTGAGCCGGGGCGCGGCCGTCGAGTGGGGACACCCGACGAACATGACAGGTTTCCTGCCGTGGGGGCGGCGTGTTCGGTTGAGCCTGTCTGTCGGGTGGGTCAGCCTGGGAGCTCGGCGCAGTATGCCAGCCGCGACGATCCGTGTCGCGCGCCTCGACGCTGACCGGTGCGGAGGACTCGGACTTGACCGCTAGTCCAGCCTGGCGATCGCCGCAAGCGAGGCTTCTGCCAGTCGGATGAGATCGCCGGGCGCGAGCTCCAGCTGCAGGCCGCGGCGCCCAGCGCTGACGAGGACGAGCGCATGCGCCTCGATCGCGAGATCGATCACGACCGGCATCGACCGGCGCAGCGCGAGCGGACTGATCCCGCCCAGGACGGAACCGCTCGCTCGCTCCGCGAGCGCGGGATCGACCAGCTCCGCCCGGCGGGCGCCCAGCGCCGCGGCGAGCGCCTTGGGATCGAGCTGGCGATCGACCGGGAGGACCGCGGCGGCGAGACGACCGTCGACCGTCGCGATGAGCGTCTTGAAGACCCGCGCCGGCGGCACGCCGAGAGCCGTGGCCGCCTGCAACCCGTAGTCCGGACGCTGGCCGCGGCCTCGCCCGTGCGGCTCGGGCGCCCGATACTCGTGGACCACGTGGGCGATCCCGTGCCGGCGGACGAGGTTGATCGCGGGCGTCGACGCCGCTGCCATCGGTCGATCGTATCGATATCCGCTATGCTCCGGGCGGCCTCACGTGCGGCCGCGCAGATGCGCGCCGACCGCCGGCGCCGCCGTCGCGCTCCCCGGGTACCCCGCCCGCGTCGGCCAGGGACCTTGCAGGAGCAACGCTTGACCTTCGACTCACTCGGCCTGTCGGCCGATCTGCTGCAGACCGTCGCGGAAGAGGGCTATACGACCCCGACGCCGGTCCAACTGGCGGCCATCCCACTCGTGCTCGCGGGCCGGGACGTGCTCGCGGCGGCACAGACCGGCACCGGCAAGACCGCCGCCTTCACCCTGCCCATCCTCGACCGGCTCCGACCGCACGCCAATACGTCGTTCTCACCGGCGCGTCACCCCGTCCGGTCGCTGATCCTCGTGCCCACACGGGAACTCGCGATGCAGGTCGACGAGAGTGTCCGCACCTATGGTCGGACCGTCCCGCTCCGATCAACGGTGGTCTACGGCGGCATGCCGATGGACCCGCAGATCAAGGCGCTGCGCGCCGGGGTGGAGATCCTGGTGGCCACCCCGGGCCGGCTGCTCGACCTCGTCGGTCAGCGGGTGGCGAACCTGGCACAGGTGGAGATCCTGGTGCTGGACGAGGCGGACCGGATGCTGGACATGGGATTCCTGCCGGACATCCAGCGCATCATCGAGTTGCTACCGGCGCGCCGCCAGAACCTGATGTTCTCGGCCACGTTCTCCGACGACATCCGGCGACTGTCCGGGACGATCCTGCGCAACCCGGAAACGGTCGAGGTCGCACCGCGGAACACGGCGGCCGAGATGGTCAACCAGCTCGTGTACCCCGTGGACCGCGACGCCAAGGAGGCGCTGCTTGCCCACCTGATCCGCAAGGACGATCTGCACCAGGTGCTCGTCTTCACCCGCACGAAGCTCGCGGCATCTCGGCTGGCCTCCCGGCTGGATCGGGAAGGACTTGACGCGGTGGCGATCCACTCCGATCGGTCGCAGCCGGAGCGGACGCGGGCGCTCGAGGGTTTCAAGACCGGCGAAATCCGGGTCCTTGTGGCCACGGATGTGGCCGCCCGCGGTCTCGACATCGAGGACCTGCCGGTGGTCGTGAACTTCGAGCTGCCCTGGAATCCGCAGGACTACATCCATCGCATCGGCCGAACCGGACGGGCGGGCGCCTCGGGCGAGGCGATCAGCCTGGTCTGCATCGACGAGACGGATCTGCTGCGGGCCATCCAGCGGATGCTGCGGATGGCGATCCCGTGGACCGTCGAGGACGGTTTCGTCCCCGACCGCAACGCCGAGCCGAGGCCCCTCGGGATGCGTTCCGGCCATGCGCGGACCAGTTCCGAGCACCACGCGCATCGCAAGCCGGTCCACCGCCGCGCCGGGTCGGCCAGCGCCGGCGCACGTCGGCGCGGCTAGCGAGTCGTCAGGACCGCGGACGACGGCCGCCCGGGATCGACGGCGATCCGACGGGATCAGGTCGGGGCTGCGGTGGCCGCGTCCTCCGCGTCCTGCCCGTCCATCGACGCACCGGGGAAGAAGAAGCCGAGCATCAGGTCCGCGGTCACGCGCTCCACCCCGTAGCGATTGACCAAGGCGTGGTGTCCGATCGGCGCACCCGGCCCCGGGTCGCTGAGCATCGCCAACCTCACGTCGCGGAGCATCACGAACTCGCCGGTCGGGCGAGTGAGAGAGCGCCCCGGATCGTAGCCCGGGAGCGTCGGCAACTCTCCGTCCACCCGGTACGGACCGACCTCGAGTTGGACCGGATGCCATGAAGCGTGGACGGGCACGACCGGGTCATCGTCGGCGGCCGCGATGAGCAGGTCGTCGACGGGGATGGAGATATCCCCGGCCGGTCGTCCGGTCGTCTCGCCGAGCGCCCACCAGCTGGCACGCTCGAGATCGAGCGACGGCGCCCCC
>JAOUEG010000306.1 GCA_029858845.1 Chloroflexota bacterium
GACGACAGCCGGTTGGACGAGGCCTTCCTGAAGGCGATCTACGGAGCCGAGGTGGATACGCCGACCGCCGTCGTCCCGGGGGCCGATGGCATCTTCCGGATCGGCAGGGTGACGGAGGTCGCCGCCGAGACCGTCGATGCGGCCTACACGGACAAGATCGTGAACGACGGCCTCGACCTGGAGAAGTACCGGGACGTCGTTCGAGGGGACGTCATCCGCCAGAAGCTCGAGGACAAGGTCGTCGCTGACGCGGTCCAGCCAGGACCGCAGCGCGATAGCGCCGAGATCTATCTATCCCAGGCGACCCTGGATCTGCCGGCCGAAGCCGTGAAGGTCCGCCATATCCTGTTCTCCCCGAACGATGATCCGGGCGCGGCGTCCGCCGGCGAGATCCCGGAGGACGACCCAGCATGGGGCCAGGCCAAGCTGGATGCCGAGGCCGCGTACGCCAAGCTCAAGGCGGATCCGGAGCAGTTCGATGCCCTCGCGCGGGCGGAGAGTGACGAGCAGAGCGCTCGCGGCGAGGATGGGACCGGCGGCGTGCTGACCGGCTACGTGTCGGCTGACGCCGGGTACGTCGAGTCCTTCTCCACGCCCATCCTTGATGCCAAGGCGGCCGACGGCGACATCCTCCCTCCGATCGCGACGGAGTTCGGCTACCACGTCGTCCAGATCCTCAACCATGCGCCCAGGATGGAGGACATCAAGCAGCGCGTGGAGGCCGGTGAGGACTTCGCGCAGCTGGCCCGTGACCTGTCCGAGGGTGCCGAGGCAAGCCAGGGCGGCGACTTGGGCTGGATCGCCAGGGGCCAGCTGGACAAGCGGCTCACCGACGCGATCTTCGCGGCCCCGGTCGGCGGGACCTCGGCGATCGTCACCGTCGCCGACGACGGCCAGTACCTCTACCTCGTCCGGGACGAGCAGGAGCGTTCCCCCACCGCACGCCAGGAGAACGAGATCCGCAGTCGCGCGTGGTCGGATTGGTACGAGCCCAAGAAGGCGGCCGTGGAGATCGAGCGCGACGAATCGATCGTCGGCCCGACCGCGTAGGCGGCCGAGCCGGTGCTGGACGCGCTCGTCACGGAGGCGCGGCTGCGATTCGGGCTCGATCCGGCGGGCGGCCTCCAGATCGTGGCCACGGAACGGCTGACGGCGACCCCGCTCGAGGCATCGCGGCCCGCGCTCCTGGTCCCGGCCGCGCTCCTGCGCCCGGCGGCCCAACCGTCCGGCACGGAGCGGCCCGGCGAGCCGGAGGCCCGAGGCATCCCGAGCGATGGGCCGCTGCCCGGGCGCCACGGGCCGCGCGGCCGTGACCCGTTGACCCTCCTTGGCCGCCTCTATCCCGCCGAGCACCCGGTCGGCCGGTTCGGGACGGACGCCCTCACGACGGTGGGCGCCCTGTCCGACGCCGATCTCGCCGGGCCGCTCTACCTCGCACCGCTCGCCCCTGAGCTGGCGGTCGCCGGCCCCTGGGCCATGCCGTGGATCAGCGATCGCCTGCGCGCGCCGGATGGTTGTCCATGGGACCGTGAGCAGACACACGAGTCGCTCCGCAGCCATCTCCTGGAAGAGGCCTACGAGGTCTACGACGCCCTCGAGGCCGGTGCGACGCCGGACCTCGCCGGAGAGCTTGGCGACCTGCTGCTCCAGGTCGTCCTGCACGCCCAGCTCGCGGCCGAGGCGGGCGTCTTCGACCTCGTCGACGTCGAGGCGGCGATCGCGGCCAAGATCGTCCGTCGCCACCCCCACGTGTTCGGCCAGGCGGAGGCCCGTACCGCTTCGGACGTGAATCGACAGTGGGAGCGGATCAAGGCGCAGGAGCGTTCCGACGCCTCGGAAGGTTCGGTCGGAGAGGCCGAGCCCGCTCCGCCCAAAGGCGCACTTGACGGCATCTCGCGCTCGCTTCCGGCGCTCGCGGCGAGCCAGGAGATGCAGGAGCGCGCGGCGCACCTCGGGTACGACTGGCCGAGCCTGGACGGCGTCCTCGACAAGGTCGTCGAGGAGACGAACGAGCTGCGGGTCGCCATCGAGGAGGACGACATCGCCGCATGGGCCGAGGAATTCGGCGACCTGCTGTTCGTCCTCGTCAACGTCGCCCGCAAGCGCGGCGTGGACGCCGAGGCAGCGGTGCGGTCGGCGAATGCCAAGTTCCGTCGCCGATTCGGCAGCGTGGAGCAGCAGGCCGCGGCACGGGGCGTCGCGCTGCGCGATCTCGACTTCGAAGCGCTCGATGCGCTGTGGGATGCCGCCAAGGCGGAAGAGAGGATGACGACATGACCATCGGCAACCGTCCACCCAGCGTGCGCGAGGACGGCCGCGGGCCCCGTGACCTGCGGCCGATCAGCTTCCAGATGGGCGTCCAGAAGTGGGCCGAGGGTTCCTGCCTCGTCCGCTTCGGCGACACGCAGGTCCTGTGCGCGGCGACGATCGCCGATCGCGTCCCACCGCATCTGCGCGGGAAGGGGACCGGCTGGGTCACGGCCGAGTACTCGATGCTGCCCCGGGCCACCGCCGAACGCACGGACCGTGAATCGGCCAAGGGCCGGATCGGCGGGCGCACCCACGAGATCCAGCGCCTCATCGGACGGTCACTCCGCGGGGTCGTGGACCTTGCCCGGATCGGGGAGCGGACGATCACGGTGGACTGCGACGTGCTGCAGGCGGACGGGGGCACCCGGACGGCCTCCATCACGGGCGGCTACGTCGCGCTCGCCGCCGCCCTCATCACCTACGGCATGGACCGCCACCTGACGGGTCATGTGGCCGCGGTGTCGGTCGGGATCGTGAACGGCCTGTCCTACCTGGACCTGGACTATGGCGAGGACTCGCGGGCGGAGGTGGACTTCAACGTCGTCGGCACGGACGCGGGGACGTACGTGGAGCTCCAGGGGACCGCCGAGGGCAAGCCGTTCGACCGAGCCGCCGCGGTCGCGATGCTCGATCTCGCGGACGAAGGCCTGGCGCGCCTGTTCGCCGCGCAGGCCGAGGTCCTGGCCACGGTCCGCCGGTGACCGGTGCTCGGGGTGCCGGCCGGCCGAGGCTGGTGGTCGCCACGCACTCGGCCCACAAGCTGCGGGAGCTCCGCGAACTGCTCAGCCTCGGGCGCGGCGAGCTCGTTTCGCTCGACGAGCTCGGGATCGACGAGGACCCGGTCGAGGACGGGACGACCTTTGCCGCGAATGCCGGGATCAAGGCCCGCT
>JAOUEG010000307.1 GCA_029858845.1 Chloroflexota bacterium
ATCCGGGCAGCGCATCAAGGCCTTCAGGACCAGGACGCGTGGCTCCTGGGCCACGGATGGGACAGCGACCGCTGGGGTGGCTGGCCCACCGCCGACGATCTGGAGCGGGCCGCACCCGGCCGACGGGTCGCGATCTGGGCGCACGATCACCACGCCTTGTGGGCCAGCCATGCCGCCCTCGCCCTCGCCGGCTTCGGCGCGGTCGATCCGACCGGTGGCGTCGTTCGGCGCAATGCCGACGGGACACCCGAGGGTGTGCTCCACGAGGCCGCGACCCGCGCTGTGACGGGCCTTGTCCCGGCGGTGGACCCGGACGAGCTCGCAGCGGCGATCGCAGGCGTGGGCCGCGAACTCCTGAAGCTCGGGGTCGTGGCCTGTCACGACCCCGGCGGCGTTGCCCCGGATCCCGATCTCGAGTACTCGTTCCCGATCTATGCGCGCCTCGCCGAGTCCGGGGCTCTCCCGCTCCGCGTCCACGTGAGCCTGCGCGACGATGCCCTGACCGCGGCAGCCGACCGTGGCTACCGGAGCGGAGCCGTGCTCGGCGACAACCCGGACGGCCGCGCCATCGTCGGATGGCAGAAGTGCTTTGCCGACGGATCGCTCGGGTCGCGAACCGCGGCGCTCCTGGAAGACATCGAGCCGGAGGCCGATCGACCGCTGCCGTCGGCGCAGCGACGGGGCATCTGGATGACCGATCCCGACGATCTTCGCGATCGCGTCGCGCGGGCCTCGACGGCGGGGATCACGACCCAGATCCATGCCATCGGCGACGCGGCCGTGCGTGCTGCCCTGGACGTCCTTGGGGTGGACGCGGCGAGGCAGCCATTGATGCCGCGGGTCGAGCACGTCCAGATGCTGCACGAGGCCGATCGACCTCGCTTCGCGGCGAGTGGGATCGCCGCGAGCGTGCAGCCCGTCCACCTCGGCTCCGATGCCTCCCAGGCCCGCAAGTTGTGGGGACACCGTGCGGAGGCCCAGGCCTACACGTGGCGGAGCATCGCGGACACGGGGGCGGTGATGGCCTTCGGCACTGACGCACCCGTGGAAGCCTTCGATCCGTGGCCCGGGCTCGCGCTGGCGGTGCGGCGCGAGGACCCGCGCTGGCCACCGAGGACCGCGCCGTTCGCTCCGGATCAGTCGATCCCCCTGGACCGGGCCTTGCGCAGCCAATGTGTCGACCCGGCTGTTTCCGCTCGGGAGACGGATCGCGGGCGCCTCACGGTCGGCCAGCGCGCCGACATCGCGGTCATCCCCGGCGCCGCGCTCGACGAACCCGTGACGCCTGGCGGCGCCCTGGCGGGCGCGCGCCCGGCACTCGTCCTCGTCGATGGCGAGGTGGTCTTCGAGGCGTAGGCGGCGGCCACCGCGCGATCAGGGACCGCCCGGCGGACGTCAGTCGGCGATCACGCTCCCAGGCCGGTCCAGCTCCCGCCGGGCATCCGCGAACAGACCGTTGAAGATCCGCGAGGTCGAGGGGAAGGCATGGATGGTCTCCGCCAGGACGTCCACCGGCACGCGGGCCTGGATCGCGAGCACGCACTCATGGATCGCGGCTGACGCATCGGGGCAGGCCAGCGCCGCGCCCACGAGCTGTCGCGAGGCTCGGTCCACGACGATCGTCACGTGCCCCAGGTTGGCCTCGATCGCCGCGCCCTTGGCGCTGTGAGGATAGTTCGCGACCAGTTCGAACACGTCCTGTCCGGCCTCGATGGCGGCGTCGAGGCCGACGCCCACGAAGGCGGCCTCGGGATCCATGTACGTCGCACGGGGCAATGCCCGGTAGTCCGGCACGACCGGTTCGCCCATGATCATCCGCGCCGCCAGCTCGCCCTGGTAGTGCGCCTGGTGGGTGTGCAGCTCCGGTCCGGCGACGTCGCCCACGATATACAGGCCGTCTGCGACGCGCAGCCGGCCGTCCCGCGGATACGGCGTCCGGCCGCTGGTATCGAGGCCGTAGTGTTCGAGGCCGAGGTCGTCGATCAGGAAGGTCCGGCCAACGGCCAGCAGGATCGCGTGGCCCTCCGCCGTCGAGCCGTCGTCGAGCTCGATCACGTGCGACCCACCATGGCCGGTACCGGCTCGCGCGGCGACCGCGCGGACCCCGGTCCTGACCGCCACGCCATCGCGCTCCAGCGCTTCCCGGATCACGTCGGAGTTCCGGGGATGGTCGGTCGGGGCCAGGCGTGGACCGGACTGCACGATGGTCGTCGGCACGCCGAACCGTGCGAAGACCTGGGCCAGCTCACAACCGGTGGGACCGCCGCCCAGGACGACCAGGCTTTCCGGCAACGATCGCGCAAGGGTCGCGTTCTCGTTGGTCCAGGTGGCGATATCGGACAGGCCCGGGATCGGGGGGACCTTGGAGACCGAGCCCACCGCGACGACGATCGAGCGTCCTTCAAGCTCATGGGTGACGTCGTCATGTCGGATCGAGACTCGACCGCGTGCCACGATCGAGGCATCTCCGCGGTAGACGGCTGCGCCGGCGGTCTCCAGGGCTCGGACATGGCTGCTGTCGTCAGGTTCCGGCGCGGATGGATCGCGGTTCACCATCCAGTCGCGATGGGCGGAGGCGCGTGCCCAGTCGTATCGCTCCGGGGCAGCCGCGTGTTCCGCCGCGCTGTGGAGGAGCGCCTTGGACGGCAGGCAGCCGATATGCGGGCAACTGCCGCCAAACCAGCGCCGATCGATGACAGCGACGCTGCCCCCGAGTTCACGAGCCTTGTACGCCGCGGCCTCCCCGGCCGGTCCGGCGCCGATGATGATCAGGTCGAAGCCGCTCATCGCCTCAATCTACCTCCGCGCGATGCGCCTGCCGTTGCCGGCGGGCCTCGTAGAGCAGCACGGCCGCCGTCACCGACACGTTCAGGCTGTCGCCGACGCCCAGCATCGGCAATCGGACGGCCTCGATGTCGTCCGCCGCCCAGACACTCGTCAAGCCCCGGTCCTCCGCCCCGAGGATGATCGCGGTCGGACCGGTGAGGTCGGTATCGGTGTACGTGACGGTCGCCTCGACGCGCGTGGCGAGGATCCGGACTCGGTGGCGGCGTAGCCAGTCGAGCACCGCCTCGGCGGGTGCGCTCGCGAGCGGCAACGAGAACGATGTGCCAGCGCTGGCCCGGATGACGTTGGGATTCGCCAGATCGGTTCGCGGCGAGGCGACGATCATGGCGTCGGCGCCGGCCCCG
>JAOUEG010000308.1 GCA_029858845.1 Chloroflexota bacterium
CTGCGTCGGGGGTCGGGACGCCGGGAGGGCCGTGACGGATGCTGCATGCGCGAGCGGTGATCATCGGTGGCGGCGTGGGCGGCACCTCGATCGCCTATCACCTGGCCGAGCTCGGTTGGTCCGACATCGTGCTGGTGGACCGCGCGGAGCTCACGAGCGGATCCACCTTCCACAGCGCCGGACTGGTCGGCCAGCTGCGAGGTTCGGTGACCCTGACCCGCATGATGATGTACGGCGCGGCGCTCTACCGGAGGCTCCGCGACGAAACCGGCGTGGACCCCTCCTGGCACGAAGTCGGGTCGATCCGGCTGGCGTCGTCGGCTGCCAGGATGGAGGAGCTGGAGCGTCAGGCCGGCTGGGCCAAGACGTTCGGCCTTCCGATGGAGCTGATCACGGCGAACGAGGCACGCGACCGCTTCCCGCTGATGTCGACGGATGGCGTCCTGGGCGGCGCCTGGCTGCCGACCGACGGCTGGCTCGACCCGTCCGGGTTGGCCCAGGCGCTGGCCGCCGGCGCTCGCCGGCGAGGTGCGCTGATCCGTCCGAACACGCGCGTCGTCGGGATCGGTGTGGACCCTGGGCGACCGGATCGCCGTACTCCTCGCGTGACCGGTGTGACGGTGGAGCACCGCGGCGAGAGGGAGGAGATCCGCGCCGACGTCGTGGTCAATGCCGGCGGCATGTTCGCCCCGGAGATCGGCCGGATGGTCGGCGTCACGATCCCCATCATCCCGATGGCGCACCAGTACCTCTTCACCGACGAGATGGACGGCGTCCATGCAGGCCTGCCGCAGCTCCGCGACCCGGACAATCTCGTCTATTTCCGGGAGGAGGTGGGTGGCCTGTGCATGGGTGGCTATGAGCGTCGTCCGGCGCCCTGGTCGCCGGACGGGATCCCGTCGGATTTCAACGGCAAGCTCCTCGCGCCGGACATGGCGCGCTTCGACGAGATCATGGAGGGCGCCGTCCGGCGAGTGCCGCGGATCGCCGACGCGGGGGTGAGCCGGGTGATCAACGGACCGGAGGGGTTCACCCCCGACAACGAGTTCATCATGGGTGAGAGCGACATCAAGGGCTTCTTCGTGGCCGCAGGATTCTGCGCGCACGGCATCGCCGGGGCCGGCGGGATCGGACGCCAGATGGCGACGTGGATCGCGGAGGGCGAGCCGGAACTGGATCTCTGGAAGATGGACATCAGGCGGTTCGGCCCGGCCTATCGCTCGCTGGACTTCACCCTCGCGCGGTCCGTCGAGAACTACGCGACCTACTACGACATCCACTACCCGAACGAGGAACGCCAGGCCGGCCGGCCGCTGCGCACGGGTCCCGCCTACGAGGAGCTGGAGCGTCTCGGAGCGGTGTTCGGCGAGAAGTCGGGGTGGGAGCGTCCCAACTGGTTCGAGCCGAACGCGGACGACGCGCGCTTCGGCGAGCGTGCCGCCCTCGAGGCGTTGCGGCCCCGCGGCTGGGCTGGTGAACACTGGTCGCCGGCCATCGCCGCGGAGGCGTTGGCGACACGGCAGGCCGCGGGCCTGTTCGACGAGACCTCGTTCGCGAAGCTGGAGGTCTCCGGCCCGGGTGCCATGACGGCGCTCCAGCGTGTCGCGGGCAACGATATCGATCGCCCCGTCGGGTCGATCGTCTACACCCAGCTGCTCGATCGCCGTGGTGGGATCCAGGCTGACCTGACGGTGACGCGCCTCGCCGCTGACCGCTTCCTGCTCGTGACCGGGACGGCCTTCGGCAATCACGACGCGGCGTGGTTGCGGTCCAACGTGCCGGACGATGGCTCCGTGGAGGTCCGCGACATCACGTCCTCGAGGGTCTGCTTCGGGATCTGGGGTCCGCGCGCCCGCGACATCCTCGCGCCGCTGACGCGCCACGACCTCTCGGATGCCGGGTTTCCCTACCTCACGGCGCGCGAGATCACCGTCGGCCACGTGCCGGTGCTCGCGCTGCGCGTCACCTATGTCGGTGAACTGGGGTGGGAGCTGTATGCGCCGACGGAGTACGGACGAGCCCTCTGGGCGACGCTCTGGGAGGCCGGGCGGGAGCATGGGTTGGTCGCCGCCGGCTACCGGGCCATCGATGCCCTGCGGATCGAGAAGGGCTATCGCGTCTGGTCCAGCGACATCACGCCGGACGAGACCCCCTACGACGCGGGCCTGGGGTTCGCCGTCGCGCTGGACAAGGCGACACCATCCCACGCTCACGATGCGCTCCTCGCCGCGAAGGCCGCCGGTCCCCGCAAGCGGCTGCGGGCGCTCATCCTTGACGACCCCCGGTCCGTCTGCCTGGGCAACGAGCCCGTGCGCGTCGGGGGCGAGGTCGTGGGTCGGGTGACCAGTGGCGGCTACGGATTCGCCGTGGAGCGATCGATCGCCTACGCCCACCTGCCTCCGGATCGAGCCGCCATCGGAACGAGCGGCGAGGTGGAGGTCTTCGGGAGATGGGTCGGATTCACCGTGGCGCGAGAGCCGATCTTCGACCCGACCAACGCGCGGATCCGGTCGTGAGCGTCGATCGGCCGGACGTGGGTCCCCGTCCCGGCGACCAACCCTTCGGTCCCGAGTGGTCGGCATCGCTCCGGCGGGGGACCGATGCCGAGCTGCGAGGCTGGCTGGATGTGGCACATGCCGCGTGCGATGAGGCCGACGGGCTTGCCCGCGCCGGCTTCCGACGCGATCTCCAGGTGGATACGAAGCCGGACCGGACGTTCGTGACCCAGGTGGACACGGACATCGAGGCGCGGATCCGCGAGCGCCTCCTCGCCGCGTTCCCGGACCACGGCCTCGTCGGCGAGGAGTTCGGGACGGAGGCTGGGGATGCCTCGGTGCGCTGGTACATCGACCCGATTGACGGAACCCACAACTTCATCCGGGGCGTACCGATCTTCGGGACGCTGCTCGCCGTCGAGCGCGACGGTGAGCTCCAGGCAGCGGTCCTGTCCGCCCCCGCACTGGACGAGCGCTGGTGGGCTCACCGGGGAGGTGGAGCGTGGGCGCGCGCTCGTGGCGCGTCCAGTGCCCGGCGGATCGGGGTCAGCCGTGTGGCGAACCTTGCCGATGCCCAGATCCTGTACGGCGGCCTCCGTGACATCGTCGGATCCGGACGGGCCCCGGGCTTCAGGCGGCTCGTGGACGACGCCTGGCGCGATCGCGGGTTCGGTGACTTCTGGGGATACACGCT
>JAOUEG010000309.1 GCA_029858845.1 Chloroflexota bacterium
CACCTCGGCGGCGGCGACCGCCATGACCATCAGGGCGATCACCGACCCCTGCGCGCCGAGCTCGGGGATGAACGCCCCGAAGGCGACGATGGACAGGTTGACGGCGTTGAGCATGAGCTCGACGGACATCAGCATGCTGATGGCATTGCGACGGGCGAGGAACCCGAACGACCCGATCGCGAAGAGGATCCCGGCGAGGACCAGATACGCGTCGAGGCTGTCGCTCACGACGGGCCTCCGGGTTCGCGCTTGGCGAGGTAGACGCTGCCGATGACGGCGGCCAGCAGGAGCACGCTGACGATCTCGAACGGGAAGACGAAGTCCGAGAAGAGCAGCTGCGACAGGGCGTCCGTGGCCACGCTGATCCGTTGCGCGGCCGGTCCCCAATCCGTCGCGCTCACGGCCAGGGCGACGACCACGGCGATCACGATGGACGCGACCGCGGCCGCACCGGCCTGCGTCTGGAACACGAGCCGAGCGGGAGCGTCCTTGGTCTGGGTCAGCATGATCGCGAAGAGGATCAGGACGCTGATGGCGCCGATGTAGATGATGACCTGGGCGGCACCGATCAGAGGGGAGCCGATCAGCACGTAGATCCCGGCCAGGGCGCCGAAGCACACGATCATCGCCAACCCGCACCTGATGATGTCGCGCATCGTCACGACGAGGAGCCCCGAACCGAGCATCACCGCCGCGAGGATCCAGAACAGGGCATCCTCCCAGTCCTGTCCCAGGAACACGAGCATCACCGCCGCGACGCCGAGCACGGCACCGAACACCGCAAGCGCGATGGCGATCGGGATCAGCAAGCGCACCATGGTCGCGCCGTCTACTCGTGCCCGCCAGGGCCCAGCGCAGCGACCGCGTCGTGCCCGTTGCCGTCGTCATGGCCATGGCCATGGCCATTGCCGCGCGCGCCGCCGGTCCGGACGCCGGCGATCGTCGCTGGCAGGACCGGCAGCATCCTGGCGCTGTCCACGGAGCGGCCCGCGGCTGCAGCCCGGGTCGCCCAATCCCGCTCGCGACGGATGTAGGTGACCTCGGTCTCGCGATCGATCGCGGCCAGGGCCATCAGGTCGATCGTGGGATCGGATCGGCCCGTGTGGGCGAGCTCGAAGTCGGCACCATCGCGCAGCGCGTCGTATGGACAGGCGTCAACGCAGATGCCGCACAGGATGCAGCGGCTCTCATCCACCTCGTACTTCTGGAGGACTCGCGGCTTGGGCATGAGGGCCCCGGTCGGGCAGGTCTCCGCGCACCGCCCGCACGACACGCACGGCGTGTCGTTCAGGCTCATGTCCAGCGGCGTGGTCACCAGCGTGTCGAAGCCGATGCGCATGAAGTCGTAGCAGGCGGCGCCGACGACCTCGGAGCAGACCTGGGCACAGCGCCCGCAATCGATGCAGCGGGACGGCTCGCGCAGGATGAAGGCGTGGCTGTCGTCGCGGACGTAGTCGTGGTTGATCCCGGTGAACCGGTTCTCGGTGACACTCCGGTACCCGGCCCCCTGGTTGTGCTGCGGCTCGAGCGTCTTCAGCGTCGTCCCGTACTCGATGCCGAGCCGTCGAAGGTCACAGAATCCGATCGCCTCGCAGGTGCACTGGAGGCAGCGCGTGCTTTCGGCGACCGCCGCCTCGAGCGTGTACGGCAGCTCGTACTCGATGTAGCTGCGATTACGCTCCTCGGCCTCCAGCGCCGCCATCCGATAACGCGGCTCCTTCACCTCGGCCGTGAACGGCACGATGGACAGGAACTCCGGCTGCGGTTCCGCCAGCGTCTGGCGGGTGCGGATGGACGTCAGGTCCAGGCCCTTGAGGAAGGCATCGACGGCGTAGGCGGCCCGGCGCCCCTCGGCGATCGCCTGGACCACGGTGGCCGCACCGATGCGGACGTCTCCGGTACCGAAGACGCCTGGCCGACCGGTCTCGAAGGTGACGGCGTCCGCCTTGAGGCGGCGCTGCTTGGTCGCCTCCGGGCCCTCGGAACCAGGCCCGATCCAGGTCAGGTCCGGGCCCTGGCCGATGGCCAGGAGCACGCGGTCGCATGGGATCGTGAATTCGGTCCCGGGGGCCGGCTCGGGTCGGCGACGTCCCGATGCGTCGGGGGCGCCCAACTGCATCCGGATGAACTCGACGCCGGTGACCTTGCCGCTTGCCTCATCGACCACGACGCGCGTGGGGCCGGCCTGGAAGATGGCGGTCACGCCCTCTTCGAGGGCCTCATGGACCTCGCCGGCAGCCGGCATGTCCTTCATGTCGCGGCGGTAGACGAGCGTCACCTCGCCGGCCCCCTGACGGACGGACGTGCGGGAGCAGTCCATCGACGTGAAGCCGCCGCCGATGACGACGACGCGCTTCCCCTCGTGGTCGGGATAGGGCAGCCCGAGGGTCGCGGTGCGCAGGTACTCGAGGCCGTCGATGACGCCGTCGGCGTCTTCGTTCGGGATGCCGAGCTTGTTCGTGTCGTAGCAGCCGATCGCGACGACGACCGAGTCGAACCCCTGGTTGGTCAGGTCATCCAGTGTGAAGTCGACCCCGAGCTCGGCGTTGCAGACCATCTTGCCGCCGAGCCGCGTGACGGACTCGTACTCGGCCTCGAGGACCTCCACCTTGGGCAGCCGGTACTGCGGGATCCCGTAGCGCAGCATCCCGCCCGGCGCCGGGTCGCGCTCGAAGACCGTGACGTCGTGGCCGGCCAGGAGCAGGTAGTAGGCGGCGCTCATGCCTGCCGGGCCGGAGCCGATGACCGCAGCCCGCCGACCGCTCTTCGCCTGCTGCTCGAAGGGGATCGGAGGATCCATGCCATCGTCCAGCATCGCCTTGAGGACCTGGTCCCCGGCATGACGATGCGAATCGCGGATCGCGATCGCCTCATCCACCTCGTCGCGACGGCAGTGCTCCTCGCATGGTGCCGGGCAGACGCGACCGAGCACGGATGGGAAGGGGATGGTGCGCTTGAAGATCCGCGTGCTCTCGCGCCAGTTCGCCTCGGCGTTCGCCTTGAGGAAGCCCGGGATATCGATGTGGCTCGGGCACTTGTTCTGGCATGGCGGGAGGCAGTAGGCGTTGTGGTCGCTGAAGATCAGCTCCAGATTCGTCCGGCGCAGCCGGCGGACCTCCTCGGACTGGGTCTGGACCTTCATCTCGGGCTCGCAGACCCGGGAGCACGATATCGGCGGATGCTCTTCG
>JAOUEG010000310.1 GCA_029858845.1 Chloroflexota bacterium
TCCGTATCGGCCAGCGGTCCATCGGCCCGATGGCATCCCAGACGGGGGAAGGGGATCTACGTCGTTCGTCGTGTCCCGGGACTGACGAAGCGCCGAGGCAGTGTTCGAGTCGCTGCGGCAGACTGGCCTCATGTCGCCCGGTCAATCCACCGATGCGGGTCTCTGGTCACCGGCGTACCGGAAGCTGACCATCGGACTCGTGCTGACCATCACCCTGGTCGCCTTCGAGGCGCTGGCGGTGGCCACGGTCATGCCGATCGTCTCCAGGGAACTCGGGGACCTCGAGTTGTATGGCTGGGTCTTCACCGCGTTCATGCTCGGATCGCTGATCGGCATCGTGGTCATCGGCGGCCTCATCGACCGGAGGGGGCTTGGCGGCCCATTCGTGGCCGGCATCGGCCTGTTTGCCGTCGGCCTCGTGGTCGGAGGCCTGGCCCCGAACATGGCCGTCCTCGTCGCGGCACGATTCGTTCAGGGAGTCGGGGCGGGTGCCATCCCGCCTATCGCGTACGTGGCGATCGGCCGGAGCCTTCCCGAGCGCCTGCGCCCGCAGATGTTCGCCGTGCTGTCGACCGCGTGGGTCCTGCCCGGTGTCCTGGGCCCGGTCATCGCCGGCGTGGTGGGGGAGACGGTCGGCTGGCGTTGGGTGTTCCTTGGGCTGCTGCCGCTCATCGGCATCGCCGCCGCCATCTCCTTCTCGGCGGTCCATCGCGTCGGTCCGGCCCTGGATTCGGCGTCCGGCGAGGCGGCCGCCGCCGCCTCGATGCGTCGCCGTGTGCCGCTCGCCCTGGTCGTCGCCCTGGGGACGGGGCTGTTCCTCGCCGGCATGACGACCGGGCAGGCCCTCCCGCTCGCGGTGCTCGTCGCACTCGGCGTGGCACTGGCCGTCCCGGCTCTCGTGCGCCTGACGCCGGCCGGCACGCTGCGCGCTGCCCGCGGGCTCCCCGCCGCCGTGCTCATGCGTGGCATCCTCACCTTCACGTTCTTCGGCGTCGATGCCTACGTTGCTCTTGCTCTGGTGGAATGGCGCGGCCAGACGGCGATCGAGGCCGGGATCAGCCTGACGGCGGCCACGCTCGCATGGACGGCCGGATCCTGGATCCAGGCCCGCAACGCCCACCGCTGGCCTCCGGCGCAGTTCTTCCGGGCAGGGCTCCTCGTCGTCGTCATCGGGCTGGCCGCGTTCGCCCTGATCCTCCTGCCGGAGGTGAGCCCCTGGCTGGCCATCCCGGTGTTCGGCCTCGCCGGCCTCGGGATGGGTCTGGCATATGCGCCGCTGACCCTCATCGTCCTGCGTGAGGCGCCCGTGCAGGAGCAGGGCTCGGCCTCGTCCGCGCTGTCACTCACGGACGCCCTCGGGATCGCGCTCGGTACCGGCATGACCGGTGCGATCGTCGCCGCCTCCGCCCGCCAGACCGGTGAGCCGGTACTCGGGTTGGCGGTCGGCTTCTTCGTGGCGATCGGCGTCGGTTGCATCGGGCTGGGCTTGAGCGGTCGACTGCGGACCCGCGAGGCAGGCGCGCCCGTGGCCAGCCCGGTCGCGGTGCCAGGGTCCTGACGAACCGTCCGCCAGGACGGCCGGGGCGCTGGGTCGTCGTCCCGTCCCCCCGCACCGAGTTCATCGGCCATCGCGGCAGCGTGCGTGGCCGCCCGACCCGCCTGCGGTAGACTTCGGGCCGACCCACCCCGCCCACCGCAGGCCCAGTCCCCACGACCCGATGGAGGTCCACCGAATGTCCGCCGAGGAGTTGCGCGAGCGGATCCGTGAGATCCCCGACTTCCCCAAGCCCGGGATCCTGTTCTACGACATCACGACCCTCCTCAAGGATCCGGCGGCATACAAGGAAGCCATCGACCTCATGCTCGAGCCCTTCCGCGACGAGCGGGTCGATGTCGTCGTCGGCATGGAATCGCGCGGTTTCATCTTCAGCGCGCCGATGGCCTACCAACTGGGTGCGGGTCTCGTACCGGTACGGAAACTCGGCAAGCTCCCGGCGGAGACCATCACCGTCGAGTACGCCCTTGAGTACGGCTCCAACACGCTGGAGATCCATCGGGACGCGATCGAGCCGGGTCAGAAGGTCCTCGTCGTGGACGACCTGCTCGCGACCGGCGGCACCGTGAAGGGCACGATCGAACTCGTCGAGCGACTCAAGGGTGACGTCATCGGTCTGGCCTTCCTCGTCGAGCTCGATTTCCTCAAGGGTCGGGATCGGCTTGACGGACGGCGCGTCACCAGCGTGATCCAGTACTGAACCGGGACGCTGACGAAGGTCCGCCGTTGTCCGATCCGCGCGACGCCGATGAGCCCGTGATCCCCCCTCCGGCCGATGCCGGGAGCGGGGAGTCCATCGGCGATGGGCCGCGGCCCTCTCCTGACGGCGACGTCGCCGATGCCGGGCGGCGCCGCTTCTTCCGTCAGTTCGCTGGCGAGGTCTTCCAGTCCGCGGCGACCGTCGTGGGTGCCGCCCAGGCGCTCCAGCGGGCCTCGGCGGAAGCGGCCAGCTCGATCCTCGATCCGGAGGCGACGCTCAGCGGTGGGATCAACGCCAAGCCGGCCAGTCCGTCCGCCCCGACGGGGTTTCGGACGCCGTTCCGCGAAACGCCCGGCATCATCCACCTGATCGATCAGCGCCGGCTCCCGGAGGCCCTCGTCGAAGTGGAGTGCCGTTCCGCCGCCGAAGTAGCCGTCGCCATCCGCGAGATGATGATCCGTGGTGCTCCGGCCATCGGCCAGGCCGCCGCGATCGGCCTGGCACTCACGGCTGGCAAGGCCCGCACCATGCGGCCGTATGCGCGTCGCGCGACGCTGCGCGGAGCCTCGAACGGACTCGCCAATGCCCGGCCGACGGCCGTGAACCTGCGCTGGGCGGTGGATCGCGTGATGGCGCGCTACACGGAGATCGGCGATCTGTCCGAGGACGGCGATGCCATCGCCGCTGCCATGCGAGCCGAGGCGGATGCGATCGTGTTCGAGGCCACCCAGGATCACGGCCGGCTGGCCACTTTCGGCCTTGAGGTGCTGCCCTTCCCGACGGATCGGCCGCTCCAGGTCCTGACCCACTGCAATACCGGACCCCTCGCCTGCGGACAGTACGGGACCGCCCTCGGGGTGGTCCAGGCGGCGCAGCTCGCCGATCGGCCGGTGCATGTC
>JAOUEG010000029.1 GCA_029858845.1 Chloroflexota bacterium
CTTCCATGGCAGCCTCGACCTCGCGGACCATCGCCCGGCGCTCCAGGTCGTCGGGTCCACGCGCCTCGGCACCGAGGACGGCACCGCGGATCGTCCCGTGGCCCGCCAGGAATGCGACGTTGATGCCGAGCTGCCGCTCGTCCACCGCATCGAGGTACTCGGCGAACGAGCGCCAGCGGGCCACGAGGTCGTGGGGCCGAAGAGACAGCTCGACCAGCTCGCGACCCAGATCCGTGATGGGCGCCAGGGTGTCGCCGCAATTGCCGGACAGCTGGGTCGTGAACCCCTGTCGGAGATGGCTGGCCAGCGCTCCGTCGAGGAAGAGCGAGCCATCCGAGTGGCCGTGAGGGTCGATGAAGCCGGGGGCCACGATCCGTCCTGCCACATCAAGGATGCGGGCGGCAACGATCGGGTCGTCCCCGGCGGAAAGGTCGCCCACCGCCAGGATCCGGTCGCCGAACACGCCGACATCCGCGGGCTGGGCCGGGGACCCGGTCCCATCGATCACCATGCCACCGCGCAGGAGCAGGTCGAAGGCGGTCACCGGGGGATGATGCCACCCGCGACGGCGCTGACGTCCGGGCGCGCGACCGTCCTCTGCTACAATCCCGCTCCCGTGGGGCTATAGCTCAGTTGGGAGAGCACCTGCATGGCATGCAGGGGGTCCGGGGTTCGAGTCCCCGTAGCTCCACCAGCATCAGACGACGCGCACCGCCGACCCTCACCCCTCGCCGACGGCGGGGGGTGCACCGTATCCGGCTCCACATCCGAGGCCCACGACCGTGACCGAGACCGCCGACAGCCGCAGTCGGATCGAGCGCTACGATCCGACCACCATCGAGCCGCGCTGGCAGGACCGATGGTCGTCGCTGCGCCTGTACGAGACCGATCTCCATGACACGTCCAGGCCCAAGTACTACCTCCTGACGATGTACCCGTACCCGTCGGGCGACCTGCACATCGGGCATTGGTACATCAAGACCCCGACCGACGCCCTGGCCCGATACCGGCGGATGCACGGCGACAACGTGTTCTATCCGATCGGCTTCGATGCCTTCGGGCTCCCCGCCGAGAACGCGGCCATCAAGAACGGCGGCCATCCCTTCACGTGGACCATGGCCAACATCGAGAACATGCGCCGCCAATTGCGCTCGATGGGGGCCACGTTCGCCTGGGAGTCGGAGGTCGTCACGGCCGACCCGTCGTACTACCGCTGGAACCAGTGGATGTTCCTGCGCTTCCTGGAGCAGGGCCTGGCCTACCGCGCCAAGTCGCCGGTCGATTGGTGCCCCAACGACGGGACCCTCGCGCGCGAGCAGGTCGAGGGGACGGATCGGCGCTGCTGGCGTTGCGGCGCCCTCGTGGAGAAGCGCGACCTGGACCAGTGGTACCTGCGGACGACCGCCTACGCGGAGGAGCTGCTCGACTTCTCGCAGATCGACTGGCCGGAGCCCGTCCGGATCATGCAGACGAACTGGATCGGCCGATCCGAAGGCGCCGAGCTGGACTTCACGACGGCCGCATCCGATCACCATCCGGGCGGCGACATCCTGCGCGTGTTCACGACCCGCCCGGACACGTTGTTCGGCGCGACGTTCATGGTCCTGGCGCCCGAGCATCCGCTCGTCCCGGCGCTGGCGGCGCCCGATCGCCGCGCCGAGGTGGATGCCTATATCGAGCAGGCGCGCCGGCGCACGGAGATCGACCGCCTGTCGACGGATCGCGACAAGACCGGCGTCGCGATCGGCGCCGATGCCATCAACCCGGTGAACGGCGAGCGGATCCCGATCTTCATCGCCGACTACGTGCTGTCCGGCTACGGCACCGGAGCGATCATGGCCGTCCCGGCGCACGACGAGCGCGACTTCGCCTTCGCCCGGGCCTTCGGGCTGCAGATCCGGCGCGTCGTCGCCACGCCCGACACCACCGCCGATGCGCCGATGGAATCCGCCTACGTCGCGCACGCCGAGGACGAGCGCCTGGTCAACAGCGGCCCATTCGACGGGATGCCCGCCGATGAGGGCGGGCGGGCCATCGTGGCGAAGCTGGCCGAGACGGGGGCGGCGGAACCCAAGGTCACGTACCGCCTGCGGGACTGGCTGATCAGCCGGCAGCGCTACTGGGGCACGCCCATCCCGGTCGTCTACTGCGACACGGACGGGATCGTCCCGGTGCGTGACGAGGACCTGCCCGTCCGACTGCCAGAGACCGTCGACTACAAGGGCAGCGGGTCGAATCCGCTCGATCACGACGAGGCCTTCCTCAAGGCGGCCTGCCCGCGCTGTGGCGGCCCGGCCAGACGCGAGACGGACACGATGGACACGTTCATCGATTCGAGCTGGTACTGGTTCCGCTACCTGTCCCCGGACAAGGCGGACGGACCCGTGGAGCGCACGCTGGCGGACAGCTGGACGCCCGTGGACCAGTACACGGGCGGTGCCGAGCACGCCGTGATGCACCTGCTCTACAGCCGGTTCTTCACGAAGGCCATGCGCGACTGCGGCCTGATCGGCGACGACGAACCGTTCAGGCGGCTGTTCAACCAGGGCCAGATCCTTGGCGCGGATGGCGAGCGGATGAGCAAGTCGCGTGGCAACGTCCAGGACCCGGACGAGCTGGTCCAGCGATACGGGGCGGACACGGTCCGCCTGTTCCTCATGTTCATGGGGCCGTGGGACCAGGGTGGCCCGTGGAGTCCCACCGGCATCGGGGGCGTCCATCGCTTCCTGAACCGGGTCTGGACGCTGAGCCTGGATCCGCACGGTCGGGAGGCAGGCGATCCCGATGCCGGCCGGCTTCCGGACGGCGAATCGGCGGAGGACGCGACGAAGGCGCTTCGCGCGGCGGCCCATCGAACGCTCCGCGACGTGACCGACGACTACGAGGCGTTCCACTTCAACACCATGATCGCCAAGCTGATGGAGCTGACGAACACGCTCTTCCGCTACCGCGGCACACCCGTCGCGGGCGGCGCTGCGTGGAGCGAGGCGATCCACATGCTGCTGCTGATGCTCGCGCCTGCCGCACCGCACATCACCGAAGAGCTGTGGTCACGGCGGCCAGCCGCTGATGGCTGGCCCTGGACGTCCATCCATGCCGAATCCTGGCCGGCGGTCGACGAGGCGGCGACCACGCAGTCGGTCCGCGAGGTGCCCGTCCAGGTGAACGGCAAACTCCGCGACCGGATCGAAGTGTCTGCCGATGCCGATCCGGCCACGGTCGAGGCGGCGGCGCTCGCCTCGCCGAAGATCACGGCGCTGCTCGCAGGGCGGACCCCAGACCGGGTCATCCACGCCGGCGGGAAGCTGGTCAACATCGTCGTCCGGGACGCCTGATGCGGAGGGTCGGTCCGGCCCTGGGTTCGGTCCTCCTGGGACTGTTCCTCCTCGGCTGCAGTGCCGCCTCCGTGGATGGTCCGACCATCCACCTCGAGAACCGGACCGACATCCCGGTCGCTATCCATCTCGACGGCGCATGGGTCGGCACGTACGGCGCCGGGGTCGGCGTGGACGTCCCGATCGGTCGCGAACCACCGCCTCGGGCGGTCGATGTCTACTCGCCCTCCGGCGCCCTCCTGCTCACCTGGGAGATACCCGTCCCGGTATCGACCGGGACGGGCGGGTCCACGAGCGTCACCCTGCCGTGTGGAGCCATCAGGGTCTCGTACGGGAAAACGGACGCATCGCCGCTCGAGGGACCGACAGGCCCGTCGAGCCCCTGCCCGTAGCACATCCGCCCCGGCGTGGGCGCAGGATGCTGGCACGGGATCCGCAGGCACGCACGCCACCCGCCGACGGACCGGACGGTGTCAGCCACTTCGGCGACAATCGCGAAATGGTCCCCACGATCGCGTTCTCCGAGTCGGTCGACGGCGTCGACTGGCGAGCACTCAAGGCGGCGCTGGCTGCCGATGACTTCGACAATGGGCGGACGCCTGACGAGTACGAGACCTCGCACCGAAACTCCTTCGGCGCCGTCTTCGCGATCGACGGCGACAGGTACGTTGGCAACGCGCGCATCCTGAGCGATGGCGTATGCAACGCCTACGTCGTGGATGTCTGGACCGCAACGGCCTATCGGCGGCGCGGGATCGGGAGCGAGCTGGTTCGGCGCATGCTGGCCAGGGTTCCGGGTCAGCATGTCTACCTGTTCACCGATGACATGGCCGAGTTCTACCGCCGGCTTGGCTTCTCGGTCCAGCCTGATGGCATGGGCATGGTCGTTGGATCCTGGCTCAGTCGGGATCCGCGCCCGTGACCCGACCTGGAGCATGGCGATCACGCCCAAGACGTGCCGGACAGCCCGGCGAACAGCAGCGCCATGTTCTGGACCGTGAGGTTCTGACCCGTGGCCGGACGACGGAGGCGATGTGAGCGAAGTAAGACTGGGCGCCCTGTGCTGGAACCAGTACGCGGAATGGCCGAGCCTGCTGGAGGCGGGCACTCGAGCTGACCGGCTCGGGTATGACACGCTCTGGACCTGGGATCACCTGTATCCGATCGTGGGCAGCCACGAAGGGCCCATCTTCGAGGGCTGGCTGACGCTGGCGGCGTGGGCTCAGGCGACGGAGCGAGTCCGGATCGGTCTGATGGTGGGCGCGAACACGTTCCGCGAACCGGCCCTCACGGCCAAGATGGCGACGACCCTCGACCACATCTCCGGCGGTCGGGCCATCCTGGGCATCGGTGGCGCCTGGTTCGAGACAGAGCATGAGGCATACGGGCTCCCATTCGGTGACGGCTTCCCCGAACGGCTGCGCTGGCTGGGCGAGGCGCTTCCGATCATGCGCGGCATGCTCCACGGTGAGCGCCCGACCGCATCCGGCCCGCGGTATTCCGCGAAGGCGGTCCGCAACGACCCACGGCCCCTCCAGAAGCGCCTGCCGCTGCTCATCGGGGGCGGCGGCGAGCAGGTGACGCTGAAGCTGGTCGCCAGATACGGCGACGCGAATAATGTCGGCGGCGGGTTCGCCAACGTGAAACGCAAGGAAGCGATCCTCGTCCAACATTGCGAAACGGTCGGTCGGGACCCGGCCGAGATCGAGCGGACGACCGGAGTGGGATCCGTCATCATCCGAGACTCACGGGCGGACGCGGAGCGGGTCCAGCGCGAGATCTTCGCGCGGAACGGGCGAGCACGGCTCTGGACGGACCAGCCGATCGGGACTCCGGAGGACGTGGCGGAGAAGATCGCGCCGTTCCTCGAGATCGGCTACCGACATCTCATCGCTGGGTTCCCGGCACCGTACGACGAGGAATCGATGACCCGCCTCGCCACTGAGGTCCGTCCCCTGCTCGAGCGCACCTGACGGTTCCGCGTAGCGGGTCCGGCCGCCCGAACGCGGCACCCTGGGCGTACGGTTGGCGCGTCCGCCGGGGCCACACCCGAAGCGACGGCACCCGCCGTCGTCGGTGGGAGGAACCAGTGATCGAGACGATCGCCGACCGCTATTCGGTCGAGCGCGCCAAGTGGGACGCGCATGCGCACACGGCAAGCGGGCCGATCAAGCCGCTCCCACCCGAGGCCGATTTCGACTGGCATTGCGATCGCGACCACCTGATGCCCGGGGTCCGCGAGTTCCTCGGCGACCTGCGTGGCCGGCGCGTCGTGGAGTACGGCTGCGGGCTCGGAAGTCTGACTGTGCTCCTGGCGCGCAGCGGGGCGAAGGTCTCCGCCTTCGACCTGTCCGAGTCCAGCGTCGAGGTCGCCCGTGAGCGCGCTCGGACGATGGGGCTGGGCGACCGGGTCGAATTCACCGTCGCGCCCGGCGAGGATCTGCCGTACGCGGACGCCAGCTTCGACATCGCCTTCGGCAAGGCGGTCCTCCATCACCTCGAGCCCGTGGCGGGTGCGCGCGAGCTGAGCAGGATCCTGCGTCCTGGCGGGCGCGCCGCCTTCTCCGAACCGCTGGGCACGAACCCGCTGGTGGCCTTCGCCCGCGACCACCTTCCCTATCCGAACAAGCACGAACGTGGGGCGGACATCCCGCTGCGGCGCGAGGACATCGCCGCGTGGACCAGGCCCTTCGCGGCCGCGCAACTACGTGGCGTCCAGCTCTTCAGCATGGTCGAACGCGGGCTTGGCTTCGGCCGACGCATCGAGCCGCTCCGCTATATCGACCGGGAGCTGTTGGAGCGTCACCCAGGGCTGTGGCCGCTCTGCCGCTATGGGGTCCTGACGCTGACCCGCTGACCCGGCCGCGATCGATCTCGGATCATCCGGCCGCGGACGCGTCCTCGGATCCCTCCTGCTCGCCACCGGATGCGCGGGCCAAGCGCGCGCGATGGCGGGCCGCCTTGGCACGATTGCCACAGGTCGCCATGTCGCACCAGCGCCGCCGGCTCGTGCGCGAGGCGTCATAGAAGATCCAGCGGCAGCGGTCGTTGTCGCAGATCTTGATCCGCTCCGGGTGGCCCGACGTCAACTCGGTGACGAGCGGGTCGGCGAGCCGGGCAAGTGCGTCGTCGATGGGATCGCCGACGTGCCGATGATCGACGTTCACGCCGTCCGGCGCGGGGATGAGCTCGATGACCTGGCGCTCGTGCAGGGCGTGGTTCACCGTGTCCAGCGCATCGACGTTCGGGGCCCGGCGGTCCACGATCGCATCGGCTACCTCCCGCAACGCGGCTCGGACGGTGTGGACGCGCGCCAGATCGCTCGCTGCAGCCGCGGTATCGCTTTGCCCCTGGGCGAGGATGCGCTCGGCCCCTTCAATGTGGATCACGCCGCGCTCCACGAACCAGCGCAGCGCCGCCTCGAGGGTCGGCAGTCGCTCGAGCGGCGCACCTGCCTCGGTGTCGTCCGTGTTCAGGAAGTCGAAGGTGTCGTCCAGACGGACTTCGTGAGCGTGTCCGCGCTGGAACTCGACAGCGTCATTCGTCAGCATCGTGATAACCACTTTAGACCATTTGACAGGTTATGCACAACCCGCTATCGTCAAGCTAGTAACCATTACGAAAGAACATTCAGGTTATCCCGACAGGAAGGCCACCATGGAAGCACTCGTCCTGTTCCTGACGCTCATCGTCCTGCTCGCCACCCTCGACATGGGGGGCACCGGCCGGCACGCAGATCGTCCGGATCCATGGCCAGACGCCCCGGTTCACTGAAACGACACCGAACCCGGCAGGAGCATACGGATGAATCACCTCTACACGATCATCGCCCTAGATATCGCCGACGAACGCGCCCGGCAGGCACGACTCGACCAGATGGCGATGCGCGCCACGATGGTGAGCGCGAAGGAGCCCGGCGTCGCCCGCCGAGGCCTCGCCAGGGCACTCGCCCTGGTGAGCCGTCGCAGCGCGTCGGCCGCGCGGCACCTCGACGCCCGCACGGCCGACGACCTTCGCCACGCTCTTGTGCCCGGCGAGTAATCTTCCGGGCATGCCTGAGCATGCCGCTCCCCGGGCGGCCGCAGCGGTCTCCTGGGGACCCGATCGAATCGACCTGTTCACGGTGGATGACGACGCCGGTCTCGTCCACCGCGCCTTCGTGTCCGGGACCTGGCGTGAGCCGACCTCGCTCGGGGGTCCGATCGCCTCGGCGCCCGCCGCGACGGCCTGGGGCGTGGACCAGCTCGAGGTCTTCGCCATCTTCCCGGATGGGGCCCTCTGGAACCGGTTCTGGGACGGTGAGTCCTGGCACCGATGGGAGTCGCTCGGTGGCGACCTGACCGGCACACCGACCGCGTCCTCGTGGTCGGCGGATCGACTCGACGTCTTCGCCCCGGGCCGCGACGGCCGCCTCTGGCACCGCTGGTGGGACGGCACCCGCTGGGTCGACTGGGAGCAGCTCCCAGCCTGAGCGAGGTCGGCCGGACCAGCCCGTCCACCGGTCCGGCTCGGATTCCGCGACCTCACAGGGTCGCAACCTCGGCGCGATACACGATCGGCCGTCATGGCCGAGTCTGAATCTACCCAGTCTGTATCCATCGGCACCTTCCACCGGGTGCGTCGCCTTCGTCAATGTGTACGCACGCGATGCGCCTTTCGCCGGCAGAGCCCGCCCCACGGTCGTGCTGCCACGGTGAATGGGAGGAGCGATGAGTCAACAGCCGACAGCCGATCCGGGGACGAGCGGGTTCTCGCGCCGCCGCCTGCTGGCCGCGCTGGCGGGCTTCTCGATCATCTCTACGCTGACGATGATCGTCGCGCCCATCCTCGGATTCCTGATCCCGCCCAAGACCAGCGGGGCAGCCGCCGGCGGCAAGGTGCTCGTCGGGACGGTCGCCGACATCCCGCCGGGTCAGGGCAAGGTCGTTCCCGTTGGCAGCAGCCCGACGATCATCGTCAATACCGACCAGGGATTGAACGCCTTCTCGGCCATCTGCCCGCACCTTGGCTGCATCGTCACCTGGGATCCCGGCAGCAACGTGATCCTCTGTCCGTGCCACGACGGACGTTTCAACCCGACGACGGGTGCCGTCCTCTCCGGACCGCCGCCGTCCGGCCTGCCGGCTGAGGAGGTCACCGTCGAGGATGACCAGATCTTCGTCGTGAGCAGCTGACGATGACGACCGACAACCCACCGACCAGCCCGGGCTCCGTGGACGACTGGTTCGAGTCACGCCTGCACTGGCGAGCGCTGATGGATGCGCTGCTCCACGTGCGTGTTCCGCTGGAGGCCAAGACCTTCTTCTTCGGCGGGATGACGCTCTTCCTGTTCGGCGTCCAGGTCGTGACGGGGACGCTGCTCGCCCTCTACTACAAGCCGACTCCGGAAGCCGCGTACGACAGCGTCCTGTTCATCACCAGCGACGTGAGCTTCGGCTGGCTGATCCGAAGCGTGCATCACTGGTCCGCGAACCTGATGATCCTGTTCCTGGTCTTCCACCTCCTGCGGGTCTTCTTCCAGGCTGCCTACAAGTACCCGCGGGAGCTCACCTGGGTAGTCGGGATCGGCCTCCTCGGCCTGACGATGATGTTCGGGTTCACCGGCTATCTGCTGCCGTGGGACCAGCGTGCCTACTGGGCGACCGTGGTGGGCACGGAGATCGCCGGTGGAATCCCGTTCATCGGTGATGCCCTGCTGGTGCTCCTGCGCGGCGGCGCCGACGTGACCGAGGCGACGCTGAGTCGGTTCTTCGGGATCCACGTCCTCGTTCTGCCCCTGGCCCTCGGCGCGGTCGTCGCCATCCACCTCGTCTTCGTGCACCAGCAGGGTCTCGCGAACCCCACGAAGCCCGATCCGCGACCACCGGCCGTCCCCCAGGGGCGCACCAAGCCGTTCTTCCCCCACTACATCCTCGAGGAGGTCATCGCCTGGCTGTTCCTGCTGGCCATGCTCGTCGTGCTGTCGTCGCTCTTCCCGGCGGGCCTGGAGGAGGAGGCGAACCCGTTGGAGACGCCGGCCCACGTGAAGCCGGAGTGGTACTTCCTCGGTGTCTACGAGCTGCTGAAGCACATCCCGTGGAAGGTCGTCGGCATCCTCACCCCGATGGTGTTCATCGTGCTGCTGGCTGTCCTCCCCTTCATCGACCGCAACCCCGAGGTGCGCCCGCGCAAGCGACCGCTGGCGATCGCCCTGGGCATCCTGACCATCGCCGTGCTCATCGGCCTGACCATCTGGGGCTACTACAGCTGAGGTCGTGCAGATCGTGATCCGGATACGGATGTCACTCGAGACGAAGCGCCGCCTGCGCCATCTTCGACTGGCATGCCTTGCAGTGCCCGCGATCCTGGCCCTCCTCATGCTGGCCGGTTCGGCCTCGGCCCAGGACCCGTCACCCGAGCCATCGCTCATCCCGGGTCCTCCGGCGCCCTCGCCGATCGCCCACCCGCCCGGCGGTGACGTGGACCAGTGCTTCGAGTGTCACGTGTCGCTCGATGACAAGCAGCAGGCCATCTCGGAGACCTGGCAGGAGAGCATCCACGGCGCGGGCGGCATCGGCTGCGCCGACTGCCACGGCGGCGACCCTGGATCGGACCAGATCACCGTGGCGATGTCCGAGGCCAACGGCTTCATCGGGATCCCGTCGCGGCAGTCGACCGTGGACGTGTGCGGGAGCTGCCACTCGGACACCGAGCGCATGCGGTCGTACGGCCTGCCGACCGACCAGTACGACGACTACTGGACGAGTGTCCATGGCCAGCGTCTGCTCGAGGCGAACGACACGCGCGTCGCGATCTGCATCGATTGCCATGGGTCGCATGCGGTCAAGAAGGCCTCCGACCCGACGGCCGACGTCTATCCGCTCAACGTCCCGGCGATGTGCTCGCGCTGCCACTCCGACCCGACGCTGATGGAGCCGTACGGGATCCCGACGGATCAGTACGACACCTACGCGCAGAGCGTCCACGGCGAGGCGATGATCACCAACCAGGATGTGCGAGCGCCGTCGTGCACCTCATGCCACGGGTCGCACTCGGCCAAGCCGCCGCGCAGTTCGGAGGTCGTGAACGTCTGCGGGAAGTGCCACACCGCGACCGAGGAGCTGTACCTGGAGAGTCGGCATTCCGAGCTGGAGACCGCCGCCCCCAAGTGCTGGACCTGCCACGGAACGCACGACGTGCAGCAACCCAGCGAAGCGCTCTTCTTCCACGAGGAGCCGCCCGACTACGAGTGCACGACGTGCCATCAGCCACCCGACATGACGCTCGTGCTCGACGTCGAGCAGTTCGACGACGAGGCTGATCGCCGCTGCGACACGTGCCACCACCCCGAATCGCTGATCTACAGCCAGGTGGAAGCGATCTCCGGCGCGCTGGGCGGGGCGACCGGCGCCCAAGCGCAGGCGCAGGGGAAGATCGACGAGGCGAAGAGCCTGGGGATGATCGTTCACGATGCCGAAGTCGCGCTGACCGAATCGAAGACCGGCTATATCCAGGGTCAGGCCGCCGTCCATACGACGAAGCTGACCGACGTCACCGTCCACACGGACGAGGCCACGGCCAAGGCGGCGGAGGCGGAGGCCATGGCGCAGGCGAAGCTCGACGAAAGCCTCTTCCGCCGCACCGCGATGATCATCGTGATCGCGGTCATCCTCATCAACGTCGTGGTCCTCTACGTCATCATGCGTCGCATGAGCCACCCGTGGGAGGAGGAGGCCGAGGAGCCTCCGACGGCATAGGCTCGGGCGCAACGGCGGCCCGACGGGTGCCGTTCGGTCCCCGGCCGGGTAGGCCGGACGGCACTGTCGGCCCAGTGTGCCAATCGGCATGGTTCGGACCATGCATCCCCCTCGCGGAGCACGCGACCTCGAACTCCTGAAATGGATCGGCGTCATCCTGCCGATCATCTTCATCTGGGGTTTCGAGCTCGTTCGTTTCTTCGTGATGGAGGAGGGCCTGCCCGGTACGGACACCCACGTCCTCTCCGCCCTGCTGATGGCCGGCGCCGTCGTCCTGTTCGGGATGGGCATGGCCGCCCTCATCGATCGGGCCGAGCACGAGCTCGTCAGCCAGAACCGGGACCTGGCGATCAGCCGCGCCGTGAGTGAGGCGGTCCGCGGCGACCAGCCCCTGGCTGAGGCGCTCCAGCGCGTGATGGACGTACTCGTGGACGAAACCGGTGCCGTCGGCGGGATCATCCGCGTCCCGCAGCCCGGTCGCCGGGACCTGGTGGTACGCCGACCGATCGAGTTGGCCGACGGCCTCGAGTGGGTCGGGGCGCTCCTCGACGAGACCGTCGCGACTCGTGGCGACGGGATCCAGATCGCAGACCGGCGCGAACTCGACACGACCATCCTCGATATGCCCCTGCTGTCCGGCGGCGAGCGCCAGGGTCGCGTCCGACTCGTCCTCCATCCGGCGACGCGGCCGGCCGTGTCCGACGAAGCCCTCTCGGACATCGCCGACGAGATCGCCACCGCGGCCCGACTCAGCCATCTCGTGGACGACCTGCGCCGCCGCGAGCGGGAGCAGGCTGCGCTGTACGAAGTGGCGCTGCAGCTCACCGATCGGGCCGAGAGGCGCTCCGTGCTGGACACGGTGACCCATCATGCCCAGGCGCTGCTGGCGGCCGATCGGGCGATCATCTGCCTGGTCGAACCGGATGCGATCCCCCGGGCCGGCCCGCGCTCGGACGGGCTCGCCGTCGCCGATGACGGTTCGGTCTGCCGGCTCGCCCATCTCGACCGTGGGGTCGACAGCCACGCGAACCCCCTGTGTCCCGTCCAGTCCGACGGGCCGGAGGTCCACTGGATGTCGCGTCAGCTCCGCAGCGCGGAAGGTCCCCTGGGCGAGCTGTGCGTGGTCCGCCATGACGGCGACGCCTTCAGCGCAGCCGATGGATCACTCCTGGCGACGCTTGCCGACATGGCGGCGATCGGCATCACGACGGCCCGCCTCAAGGACGCCGAGCAGCAGCTGGCCATCGTCGCCGAACGCGATCGGATCGCACGCGAGCTTCATGACAGCCTCGCCCAGGTGCTCGGTCACATCCACCTGCGGATCCGGGGACTCGAAGGCCGCCTGGATGGCGCGGCGCCGATCATCGGCGGGGAGCTCTCGGACATCGCCGATGTCGCCGACGAAGCCTATCGGGACGTGCGAGAGGCGATCCTCGGCCTGCGGGAGACGATCTCCTCGGAAGCCGGTCTGGAGGGCGCGCTCCGTGAGTACGTTGCGAAGTACGCCCGCCAGACGGGGATCCAGGCCAGCTTCACGTGCGATGATCGCGCCGCCAGGGCCCTCCCGCCCAGAGCGGAGATCCAGCTCCTGCGGGTCGTCCAGGAAGCGCTGACCAACGTCCGCAAGCACTCCGGGGCCGCCCACGTGACGGTGCGGATGCAGTGCCCCGATGGCGTCGCTATCCTGGAGGTCGAGGACGATGGCTCCGGATTCGACCCGACCCGGATCACCTCCTCGTTCAGCGGTGGGTTCGGTCTGACGTCCATGCGCGAACGCGTGGAACAGG
>JAOUEG010000311.1 GCA_029858845.1 Chloroflexota bacterium
CGGCGGTCACGTCCTCGCCGGTCGCCGCCTTCACGAGCGGCGGTCCACCCAGGAAGATCGTTCCCGTGCCCTTCACGATCACCGTCTCGTCGCTCATCGCGGGAACATAAGCGCCGCCGGCCGTGCACGAGCCCATCACAAGGGCCACCTGGGGGATCCCGGCGGCCGACATCCGCGCCTGGTTGTAGAAGATCCGCCCGAAGTGGTCGCGATCCGGGAAGACGTCGGCCTGGAGCGGCAGGAACGCTCCGCCGCTGTCGACGAGGTAGATACACGGCAGTCGGTTCTCGAGGGCGATCTCCTGGGCCCGGAGGTGCTTCTTCACGGTCATCGGGTAGTACGTTCCGCCCTTGACCGTGGCGTCGTTGGCGACGATCACGCAGGTCGTTCCCTCCACCCGCCCGACCCCGGTCACGATGCCGGCTCCCGGAGCGTCGTCGCCGTACAGACCGGTGGCGGCCAGGGGGCTCAGCTCCAGGAAGGCCGACGCCGGGTCGACCAGCCGGTCGATCCGCTCGCGGACCGTCAGCTTGCCGCGCTCTCGGTGACGCTCGATGGATCGGTCGTCGCCGCCGGCGCCTCGGCCCGCGAGCGAGGCCTGACGCCCCCTGAGGTCGGCCACGAGCCTCGCCATCGCGTCATGATCCGCGCGGGTCTCGGCCGCGTTCGGGTCCAGCCGGCTGCGAAGGACGGGCATGAGAGGATGATAGGAGCCGAAGGCGGTCGTCCGTCGACGCTGACGGCGCACGATCGGAGGCCGGAAGCATGAGCGACCTGGAGATCGGGTTCGTGCTGCCCCTGTACGAATCCCCGCCCGACGCCCGGATCAAGCAGTGGGAAGAGCTCCGGGCCATGGCACTCCTCGCCGAGGAGATCGGCTTCGACACGGTCTGGGTGCCCGATGAGCTCCTGTGGCGCGTCTCCGTCTGGCCTGGTTCGCGCGGTTGGTGGGAATGCGTCGCGATGGCCGGGGCGATCGCGGCCAGCACCGAGCGGATCAAGGTCGGGACATGGGTCCTGTCCGCGAATCAGCGCAACCCGGGCCTGACCGAGCGGGTCGTCGAGACACTCGACGAGATCTCCGGCGGCCGCTTCATCTTCGGCCTCGGCTCCGGAAGCGGCGACCGCGAGGCGGAAGCCTTCGGCCTGCCCAGGGATCACGTCGTCGGGAGGTTCGAGGACGCGCTCGAGATCATCGTCCCGATGCTCCGCGAGGGGCGGGCGGAGCATGACGGGCCGTATCACCGGGCCGTGGACCTCGAGTCGCGCCCGCGCGGGCCTCGTCCGGGGGCGATCCCACTCATGATCGGGGCCGGCGGCCCACGGACCATCGGGCTTGCGGCGCGCCACGCGGACATCTGGAGCTGGTACGTCAACGAGCGCAGCGAACCGGCCGAGTTCGAACCTCTGGTGCAGGCCCTCGAGGCGGCCTGCGCGGAGATCGGGCGCGATCCAGCGACCATCGGCCGGTCGGTCGGGGTATTCATCGAGCCGACGGACGTGACGGGCTCGGAGGAATACGGTCTCGGCGTGCCGGTCCGCGGCAGGCCGGAGGAGATCGCCGCCGCGATCGAGGCCTTCGGCGATGTCGGGATCACGCAGGTGGAATGCATGATCTGGCCCGACACGCTGGCTGCGCTCGAGGCGATGCGCCCAGTGGTCGAGCGACTTCGGGAAGGGCGCGGCGACCAGGGGGCCGGCTAGCGTCACCGCGGGCGGGAGCGACCCGCGTCCCGGCATCACGGGTCCGGGCGCCGGGCGGACCCTCGTGCGTGCTACCCTGCCATAGCAAGTTATGGACGACCCCGTCGCTCCAGTCAAGGCGCCGATCCTGGACCGAGGTCGGCGGCGCTTGCCCGCCGGCGCCGAGGCGAGCGCCACCGCTGAGTCGATCCGCCTGGACCTCGCCGCGGCGTGGGGCGAGATGGGCACGGCCTGGGGCGTGACGCCGGCCATCGCCCGAGTCCAGGCCTACCTGATGGCGCGCCAGGAACCCCTCACGGAGCGCGAGGTCCGGGAGGCCCTCGGTCTCAGCCATCGCGCGGCCAGCCTGGCCCTTGCCGAGGCGGAGACGTGGGGGATCGTGGAGCGCGTCTCCGAGCCAAGACGAGTCGGTCGGCGTGGACCCGCCGGCACCGCCTACCTGGCCGTCGGCGACCATTGGCGGTGGTTCGGCCGCGTCATCGCCGAGCGGAAGATCCGGGAGGGCGACCCGATCGTCGCCGTCCTCGAGGCCAAGGCGGCCGAAGCCGCCGCGGCATCGCTCGCGCACCCGGACGACGCCGAACTGGCCGCCCTCCGCGACTGGCTGGCGTCCTTCGTCGTCTTCGTCCGGTTGTTCGACCGCGCCGTGGGGCTGGTCCCGAGGCTGGAGCCGCGCGAGCTGGAGCGCTCGCTGGAGTTGCTCGGCCGGGTGCCGGACGAGACGATCCTTCGGCTGTTCGACCTGCTCGGCATGCTCGACGACGACGATGTCCTGGGGTTGGTCGAAGCGCTGTCGCGCCTCTCCCCGGCGGCGGCCCGCCGGGCGACCAAGCTGATGTCCGGGGTGGTCCGGACCGTCGCGCGCTAGCGGGAACGGTGCCGACGCGGCTTCCCCGCCCGTGGATACTGGGGCCACGAGCCGCGTGACATCGAGGAACCGCGTGACCGAGGTCCGACCCGACTCCCGCTCCATCCGCGTGGACGCTCCCGTCCGCGGGCATGACGGCGTCGCGCTCGTGACGCTCGATCGTCCGGAAACGCTCAATGCGCTCGACTTCGCCCTGCTCGGCGAGCTGGCCGAGGCCCTCGAGCGACTGGACCGCGACGGCGTGACCCGGGTCGTCGTGCTGACGGGGTCCGGAGAACGGGCGTTCGCCGCCGGTGCGGACATCACCGAGCTGGCCGACCAGACGCCCGAGCGACTGCGTGCGGAAGGCCATTTCGGGTCCTGGGACCGGGTCGCTGCCGTGGGTGTGCCGCTCATCGCCGCTGTGCGCGGGTACGCCCTGGGCGGCGGCTGCGAGTTGGCCATGACGTGCGACCTGATCGTCGCCGGGGACGACGCGAAGTTCGGGCAGCCGGAGATCAGGATCGGGGTGATGCCCGGCGCCGGCGGAACCCAGCGGCTGACCCGGGCGATCGGGACGGCGCGGGCGATGGAGATGATC
>JAOUEG010000312.1 GCA_029858845.1 Chloroflexota bacterium
ACTGGTCGAACAGGCCCCGATCGGCCTCCGTGAGCTCATGTAGGACGCAGATGGCGAAGCAATAGGCGGAATCGCCTCGGACGACCATGACGGCCTGCTCCCATTGCCTGTTCCCGTCGGCGACGACCGTGTATTCGAGTCGGCGGGCTTGCTCGCCGTCGAGCGTCGTGGCCTCGTCCGCCGTCACGTCGCCGCGCACGTCCGGGCTCTCGAGCCACCCGACGTAACCCGACACCAGCTGGTCGAGGGAGTCGCCCTCGGTCGGGTGACGCCAGACCCACAGATCGATCCCGGCGGCACTCGCGAGCGTGTCCGGCTCGTACCATCCGGGGCTCTGTTGCGCCTCCCAATCGAGCGGATACGCGATGGCGTAGCCGTATCGGTCCGAGGTGAACGTGGTCCAGACCTGGTCGGGTTTCGCGATGACGACCGGGCTGCCCACGCCCGCGTAGGCGTATTCGATCGTCATCGTGGCGGCTTCCGGCGTCGCGCCGACGAAGGCCGTCCAGGCGGCCTCGATCACCATCGCGGCCGGCGCGCCGTCCTCGGTCACGTAGAGGTCGACGGAAACGACGCCGTCACCGGTCGGGTCCGCCACGCCGAACGCCGAGAGCGGCACCGCGACGGCATCACGCGCGGTCAGGTGGTGCAGGGCTCGACCCTCTCGGGTGACGATCCCGAGGTCGACGATGTCGTAGAGCGCGGCCGCAAGGTTCGTGCCACCCGGACCATCGCCCGTGCCAGGCGACATCTGGAACCAGAGCCCATCCCGCCGCTCATACCTGACGCCGTCCACGGTACGGGCCTCGTCCGCCATCTCGGCGCCCGGCGTCGACATGGCCATCGCCTCCTGATGGTCGAGCCCCCGGAACGCGGCCGTCCCTGTGATCGGGAAGTGCCCGTCGCCGATCGCGATCTCGCCGGTGATCGTCACGCGCGCCGAGAACCCCGGATCACCGATGACCGCGCGGAACCGGGCGACCACGTCCGGCGGCTCGGTCGGACTCGGGCTGGAGGCTGGCGCGGCCTCGACCGACGGCGATCCGCCGGGGCGCACCCCCGGCCCGGACGCAGCAGGGACCGTGCAGGCCCCGAGCACGATCGCGACCAGGACCGCAAGGAGGATCGAAGCGGGGCCTCGAGAAGGGCGCCGGGCTGTCATCGGACGACTCCTCTGCCCTCGGCCCGCGAGAGGCCGCTGCGGCCGGGACGCGATCGGAGTCATGGCGAACACGACCGACGGGTGCGTCGAGCGCGCCGACAGGACTGTCGCAGATCCGTGGCCCGAGGGCGGGGCCGTGCGTCCAGGCCTCCCGTGTGCCTCCCCGATCGTTCCGCATCGTGGCCCGCGCCACAAGGGTCGCACGGACCCATCGCCGGGCCCGACGGTCAGATACGTCCTCGCGAACGCTCGTCGAGCCAGCGAAAAGCTCGTCGAGCCGGGAAATCGCTACCCTTGCCGTCATGCCTGCCGAATTCATCTACAGCACGTACAAGCTCGCCCGGCACTACCCGCCGGACAGGACCGTCCTCGAGAACATCTCCCTGTCGTTCTACCCGGGCGCCAAGATCGGGGTCATCGGCTCCAACGGGGCCGGCAAGTCCAGCCTGCTGCGGATCATGGCCGGCCTGGACGACGGGTTCACCGGCGAGGCCCGCCTGACCCCGGGCTTCACCGTCGGCTTCCTCAGCCAGGAGCCCGAGCTCGACCCGGCGAAGGACGTCAAGGGTAACGTCATGGACGGCGTCCACGAAGTGCAGACGCTGATCGACCAATACAACGCCGTCATGGCCCGATGGTCAGAGCCCGATGCCGACTACGAGGCGATCGGCGCCGAGCAGTCCGCGCTCGAGGACCGGATCAACGCGGCCGACGCCTGGAACCTCGAGCGGAACGTGGACATCGCGATGGACGCCCTGCGCTGCCCGCCGGACGACGCCGACGTGACCACCCTGTCCGGCGGGGAGAAGCGCCGGGTCGCGCTGGCACGGCTCCTGCTCCGCCATCCAGACCTGCTGCTCCTGGACGAGCCGACCAACCACCTCGATGCCGAGTCGGTCTACTGGCTGGAGCGGTTCCTCCAGGAATACTCGGGCACCGTCGTCGCGATCACCCACGACCGCTACTTCCTGGACAACGTGGCGCAGTGGATCCTGGAGCTGGACCACGGTCGCGGCATCCCGTTCCAGGGCAATTACTCCAGCTGGCTGGAGCAGAAGCTCGATCGGCTCGGTCGCGAGGAGCGCTCCAACGCCGCTCGCCAGCGGACCCTGGCGCGCGAGCTCGAATGGGTGCGCCTCGCCCCGAAGGCCCGCCAGGCCAAGGGCAAGGCCCGCCTGGGCGCCTACGAGCGGCTGCTGGCCGAGGCCAACGACACGAGGGACCAGGGCCGCGAGCTGGAGATCGCCATCCCGCCCGGGCCGCGCCTGGGGGACCAGGTCATCGAGGTCAAGGACCTGCGCAAGGGCTTCGGCGACCGGGTCCTCATCGAGGACCTGACCTTCTCCCTGCCGCGGGCCGGGATCGTCGGGATCATCGGCGCCAACGGGGCGGGCAAGACCACCCTGTTCCGCATGATCGTCGGCCAGGAAGGCGTGGACAGCGGGAGCATCACGATCGGCGATACGGTGCAGCTCGCCTACGTGGACCAGAGCCGGGACGACCTCCAGGCGGACCGCAGCGTCTTCCAGGAGATCACCGAGGACAACGAGTTCATCCGGGTCGGCAACCGCGAGATCCCGGCCCGCGCCTACGTCTCCAGCTTCAACTTCAAGGGGACGGACCAGCAGAAGCCGGTCGGCTCGCTGTCGGGCGGCGAGCGCAACCGGGTCCACCTGGCCAAGCTGCTCAAGTCCGGCGGCAACGTGCTGCTCCTCGACGAGCCGACCAATGACCTCGACGTGGACACCCTCCGGGCGCTCGAGGCCGGACTGGAGTCATTCCCCGGCTGCGCCGTCGTCATCAGCCACGATCGCTGGTTCCTGGACCGGATCGCCACCCACGTGCTGGCCTTCGAGGGCGACAGCCAGGTCCGCTGGTTCGAAGGCAACTTCACCGAGTACGAGGAGTTCCGCCACCGCGAGCTCGGCACGGCCGCGGACCAGCCGCACCGTATCAGGTACAAGCGACTGGCCGGCTGACCG
>JAOUEG010000313.1 GCA_029858845.1 Chloroflexota bacterium
CTTTCCGCCGGCGGGTTCATCCTGGACGACCTCGAATCCGCTCGGGCGAAGGCGATCCTGGAGACGGAGCTCGGGGCTCCGCCGTCCGCGCTGGTCGTGGTGTTCTCGAGTCCGACCCTTCGAGCCGGGACGCCCGCGTTCGAGCTGGCAGCCGCCCAGGCGATGCAGGACATCCCGTCGGCGCCGCATGTCGTGGGAGTCATTTCGCACGTCCTCCAGCCGCGCCAGGTATCCGCCGACGGCCATACCGCCTACGACATCGTGACCCTGGACCTCGAACCCGATGAATCGCCGGCGGCGGTGCCGATCCTGCGCGACCGGCTGCGGGACGCCCCCGGATTGCAGGTCGAGCTGGCCGGCGGACCGGCCTTCTACGGCGATATCCAGGAGGTCAGCGAGAGCGACCTTCGGCGGAGCGAGCTGATCTCCCTGCCCCTGGCGGCCCTCGCCCTGGTTCTGGTCTTCGGCTCCCTGGTCGCGGCCGGCGTGCCGCTGGTGGTCGGGGGCGCAGCCGTCGTCGTGGCCCTGGCAGCCATCTTCCTGGTGGCCTCCGTGACGCCGATGAGCATCTTCGTCCTGAACCTCGCCACGCTGCTGGGTCTCGGTCTGGGAGTGGACTACTCGCTGCTGATGACGAGTCGCTTCCGCGAGGAACTGATCAGGCGACCGCCGGACGCGCCTGATCGCGTCGCCGAGGCGGTCCGCATCACGGTGGCGACCGCCGGACGGGCCGTCTTCTTCAGCGGCCTGACCGTGCTGCTGGGCCTCATCGGCCTGGTGCTGTTCGAGTTCATGATCCTGCGTTCCGTCGGCATCGCCGGGGCGATCGTGGTCGGCCTGGCGGTTGCGGCCGCGCTGACCCTGTTGCCGGCCCTCCTCTCGATCATGGGGACCAACCTGGACCGGCTTGCCGTCCGGCGCGTCGCCGCCGCGCCCGGAACGGATGGCCCGTGGGCCCGTCTGGCGCGCCGAGTCATGCGCCATCCGGTTGCCGTCCTGGTCCCCACGCTTGCCTTCCTGCTGGTGCTCGGATCTCCGTTCCTGCACGTGCGCTTCAACGCACCCGACTCGAGCGTGCTGCCGGCGGACGTTCCGTCGCGCCAGGCGTTCGACCGGCTCGGGGCCGAATTCGGCGTCGGGGAATTCGCCCCGATCTCGATCGCCGTCCGGACCGCCGGCGCGGTGACGGACGCCGATGAGCTCGCGGGCCTCTTCGATTATTCGCGCCGACTTGCCGCCGATCCGCGCGTATCCCGGGTCGAGAGTCTGGTCGACGTCGACCCGCGGTTGACGCTGGAGCAGTACCAACTGCTGTACGGAGACCCCAACGGACCGCGGGATCGATTCATCGCGACCGGCCTCGGTGCCACGACGAAGGACGACCTGACGGCATTCACCGTCTTCACGTCGTACGAATCGAACAGCGACGAAGGGCGCGGCCTGGTCGCCGACCTCCGCGACCCGACCTCGGCGCTGGCGCCACCCGACGGCGTCGAGATCCTGGTCGGCGGTGGCGCGGCAGACGTGGCGGACGTGGTCGATCGAGTCGCCGCGGACTTCCCTCGCACGGCCGCGTTCATCATCGTGACCACCTATCTCGTCCTGTTCGTCCTCCTTCGCTCGGTCGTCCTGCCCGCCAAGGCGCTCGTGATGAACACACTGTCGCTGACCGCGAGTTTCGGGGCCCTCGTCTGGATCTTCCAGGACGGCAACCTCTCGGCGGCGCTCGGATTCCTCCCCCTCGGATTCGTGGAGACGACCCTGCCGGTGATCCTGTTCTGCGTGCTGTTCGGGCTGTCGATGGACTACGAGGTCTTCCTGCTCTCGCGCATGAAGGAAGCCTGGGACCGGACCGGCGACAACACCGAAGCGGTCGCCCGCGGGCTCGAGCGCAGCGGCCGGATCGTGACGAGTGCCGCCCTCATCGTCGTCGTGGTCGCCGGGTCGTTCGCCTTCGCGGACATCGTCCTGATCAAGGCCCTCGGCCTCGGCGTGGCGATCGCGGTCGCCCTCGACGCGACCGTGGTCCGAGCCCTCCTCGTCCCCGCCACGATGCGCCTCCTTGGCCGCTGGAACTGGTGGATGCCGCTGTCGCTGGAGCGATTTGTCGCCAACCGGCTTCCCGTGTCCGAGGCCGATGCCGAGGCCGCGATCCGATGACCAGTGCGTCCGGCACCCGGTCGCGGGGCGGCTCAGGCGGGAGGCGGACCGCCGTCCTCGCGCTCGCCCTCATCGCCATGGTTGCCGCGGCGTGCACCGGTGCCGGCAGCCCGATCCTGGCCAATCCGACGCCGGTTCGACCGGCGGTGACGCCACCCACGGCGCCCCCGGTCGCGGTGGCCGATCCGGTTCCCGTGGTGCTCCCGCGGGACGACGGGCCTCACGACCGGCTGACCGAGTGGTGGTACTACACCGGCCACCTCGAGGGCGATGACGGCGAGGGTCACCAGCGGTACGGGTTCGAGTTCGTGATCTTCCGGGCGGAACGCGGGTCGTTCCCGACCACCTGGGCGTCGCACCTGGCGATCACCGATGAGACGGGTGATCGGTTCTTCTACAGCCAGCGCCTCCAGGTCGGCGATGCCGTCGACCAGTCGCCACGCGGCGCGGACGGCACCCCGACAGGCTTCGACCTGCGACTGTCCGGCGTGGATCCGACCGACCCCGCGACGTTCGCGAACCCGCCATGGGCGATGGCCGGAAGCGACGGGAACGACCACCTGACAGCGGCCCTTTCGGACGCGGAGGCCGCGGCGGCCGGTGTCCCGGGCGGTCTCGCGCTGGACCTGACGCTGACCAGCCGGAAACCACCCGCGATGCATGACACCGACGGCTGGATCGACTTCGGTCCCGCAGGCGGGTCGTACTACTACTCCCGCACGGCCATGGACGCCATCGGCGTCGTCCGGCTGGACGGACGGTCGCTCCAGGTCGATGGCGATGCCTGGTTCGATCACCAGTGGGGCGACTTCATCAGCGTCGGTGGCGGCGGCTGGGACTGGTTCGCCGTCAACCTCGACGACGGGACGGACCTGACGATCTCGCTCGTCCGCGACGCGGACGGGAGCTTCCCGCTGGTCTACGGCACCCTCACCGAGCCGGACGGGACGACGCGGCACCTCGAGCGGGACGCCTTCACGGTG
>JAOUEG010000314.1 GCA_029858845.1 Chloroflexota bacterium
CGTGCCATCGGCATCTTCGAGCCGTCCGACGCGGCCCTGGACAGGGTCCCCGACGTCGGGCGCTTCCGGCTGGACCCCCTGGCGACGTCGATCCCGCTGACGATCCCGGCACCGACCATCGACGATGCGTCGAGCGACCTCGGCGCGCTGCGCCGCGAACTGCGGCGCAGCCACGGCATCCGCGAGCTCGACGTTCCCCTGACGCTCCTGCGACGGCTGCCCGGACGCATCCGCGACGCGGACCGTACGGTCGCCGCGGTCGTCGCGCGACACGACGGCACCCACGAGCTCCTCGAGTTGGCGGACGGGCGCGAGCATCGCCCGGTCTTCGGGCTCGCGATCGACATCGGCACCACGACGGTCGTCGTCCACCTGGTGAACCTGCGGACCGGGGAGATCGCGGGGTCCGCCGGCGCCCTCAACGGCCAGTCCGCGTATGGGGACGACGTCATCTCGCGGATCATCCATGCAGCGGAGCCGGGCGGCCTCGAGCAGCTGCGGTCAAGCGTGGTCAACGAGATCAACGTCCTGGCCGGCAGCCTCGCCCTCGCTCACCACGTCGATCGCCACGAGGTCGTGGCCGCCGTGGTAGCCGGCAACACGACCATGATCCATCTCTTCCTTGGCCTCCCGCCGGACGAGATCCGGCGCGCGCCGTACGTCCCGGTGGCGACCTCCCTGCCCGTCCTCCACGCGGCAGAGCTCGGTCTCCATATCCACGGCCGAGCCGTCGTGGCCTGCATGCCCGGCGTCGGGAGCTACGTCGGTGGCGACATCACGGCGGACGTGCTCGCCTCAGGGATGGATCAGCGCTCGGAGCTGACGATGCTGATCGATGCCGGGACGAACGGCGAGACGGTCATCGGCAACCGCGACTTCCTGGTCTGTTGCGCGTGCTCGGCCGGGCCGGCGTTCGAGGGCGGGGGGACGTCATGCGGGATGCGGGCCGCCAAGGGCGCCATCTCCCGGGTGGAGCTGTCGGCCGGAGGTGAGCCGGTCTGGGCGACCATCGGGGACGCCCGGCCCCGCGGGATCTGTGGATCCGGCCTTATCGACCTGCTGGCCGAGCTCCTTCGGGCAGGCACCCTGGATCGGTCCGGCAGCCTGCGACCCGGCGCCCCGGGCGTGCGCGAGGCCGAGGGTGGCCTCGAGATGCTGGTTGCCTCCCCCGAGGTCACGGCGGGGGGGCGGGCGATCACCCTGTCGGCCGCCGACATCGAGACGCTCCTGCGCTCCAAGGCTGCGGTCTATGCCGGCGCGGCCGTGCTCGCGCGCCGCCTCGGAGTGGACATGGCGGACATCGAGCGCGTCTACGTCGCCGGCGGCTTCGGCACGTCCCTGGACGTCGAGAAGGCGATGCTCGTCGGCCTGCTGCCGGACATGCCGGTGGATCGCGTGAGCTTCATCGGGAACGGCTCGGCCGCGGGCGCGCGCATGGCCCTCCTCTCGCACGAGGCCTGGCTGCGGTCCGCCGAGATCGCCGAGCGGATGACCTACCGTGACCTGGGTGCGGACCACAGCTTCATGGACGAGTACGTCGCCGCGCTCTTCCTCCCCCATACCGACAGCCGGCGGTTCCCGCGTGTGGCCGCCGCGCTCGGCGTCGCCTGAGGAGACCCTACGTGACCTACGTGATCGCACTGGCGGGCAAGGGCGGGACCGGCAAGACGACCGTGGCCGGGCTCGTCGTGCGCGCCCTCGGGCGCAGCGGCCGGGGCCCGGTCCTCGCCGTGGACGCGGATCCCAACACCTGCCTGGACGTGGCGGTCGGGCTCAGCGCGGAGCGGACCGTATCGGATCTCCTTGACGAGACCCGCGGCCTGCGGGACGTGCCCGCCAACATGCCCAAGCCGCTCTACCTCGAATACCACCTCGAGGACTGCCTGGTGGAGGGCCGCGGAGTGGACCTCATCGTCATGGGCCGCCCCGAGGGCCAGGAATGCTACTGCTCCGCGAACCAGGTCCTGCGCACCTTCCTGGACCGGATGATCGGCAGCTATCCGAGCGTCGTCGTGGACAACGAGGCCGGCATGGAGCACCTCAGTCGCCGGACGACGCGCGACGTGGACCTGCTCCTCGTGGTAAGCGATGCGACGGTCACCGGGGCACGAGCCGCGCGGCGGATCGCCGACCTCGTCCGCGAGCTGGACCTGCCCGTCAAACGGATCGCGGTCGCGGTCAATGAGGCCGAGACCATGGCCGGTCCGGTGGCCGACATCCTGGGCGGCGATGGACTGGCCTTCGCCGGCTTCGTGCCCCACGACGAGCGCATCGTGGAGGTGGAACTCGCAGGACAGCCGCTGACGGAACTCCCGGACGACGCACCGTCGGTGGTCGCGGTCGAGGCCATCCTGGACCGAGAGCTGGCGGGGGCCGTTCGATGACGACGTACGGAGCGGCACTGACGCGGCTGCAGACCGAACTGGCCCGCCACAGCGCGGACGACCTCGCCGAGCGCAGCGGTGCCACACGGTCCGGCGAGGACGGGATCACGCTGCGCTGCCTCGGTCACGAGTACCGAGTGGAGTTGCCGGAGGGCGACGTGCTGACCGCGGGCGGTGAGCCCGTGGACGAGCACTTGGCGATCCTGGTCCTGCTGTACCTGACGGAAGCCGGTGGCCGGCCGCTCGAGGATCGCTGGATCGCCTTCGAGCAGATCAGTGGCGGGAGCGGCTATCTCGGCTCGTTCCGGGGCCGGGTGGTGGGGCCGCTGCTGCGCACCTTCGGCGCCGATCCCGCGGCCATGCTGGCGGCGGCCGCCGAGCTGGACGGCACGGCGCTGGCCATGGGCGACGCCGGTGTCGCGATCCCCGCGCTGCCGCGGGTTCCCATCGCCTTCGTCCTGTGGCGCGGCGACGACGAGTTCGCGCCGAGCGCCTCGGTCGTCTTCGATGCGTCGATCGAGGGTTACCTGGATGCCGAAGCCGCGACCGTGCTGGCCGAACTGGCCATCCGTCGCATGATCGAGGCCGCGAGTCCGCGGCCCGCGTGAGGAGTGCTGCTATGACCGTCGAGCTGATGCGCGAGACATGGCCGGGACGGATCCAGACCGTCACCATCGGCGCGACGCCGGATGACGGCGGTACGCGACGTTCGACCGTCACCGTCGGTGGGCACTCAGCCCTGCCGTTCCAGCCC
>JAOUEG010000315.1 GCA_029858845.1 Chloroflexota bacterium
CCGGCGGCCCCTCGCTTGCGTCATAGTTCTCGTCCACCGCGGATGCGCCCGCCGTGCCTGCGCCGGTCGGCAGGAACCCGGGGACGGTCGCGACCAGGAGTCCGGCCAGGCCGATGGTCGTCAGGCCGAAGGCCAGCGGCCGGGTGACGGCGTCGCGCGAGGTCCCGATCGCCGCCAGCCAACGACGCCAGCCGGCCGGTCGAAGGCGGGCGGCATCGGCCGGAGCGAGGGTGTAGGCACGCGGTCGAGCGGGGACCGGGCTCAGCGGGATCGACGCGGCGAGATGGACCAGGTCGGCGTGCAGCGCGACGCAGTCGGGACAGGTGGCCAGCGTCGCCGGCAGCCGGCCACCACGGTCGGCGGCCTCCGCCACCAGCAGTGGATCGTGGTCGGCGTGATCGGTGGGTCGGCGAACTGGCTCGCCGCGGGATACGGTCATCTCGCCGGCGGCAGCGGCGGCAGCGGTCGGATCAGCCACGAAAGAGCTCCATCCGATCGCCCAAGAGGTCCCGCAGCGCAAGGCGGCCGCGATGGATTCGAGACTTGACCGTGCCGAGTGAGACGCCGGTCATCTCGGCGATCTCAGCGTAGTCATAGCCTTCGACGTCATACAGCACGATGGCGGCTCGCTGCTCGTCCGTGATCGCCTCGAGAGCATCCGCGAGGACCCGGCCACGCTCCGAATGGAGCGCGGTCTGCTCCGGGTCGGCATCACTGCCGGCGGGCGGTTGCCAGTCCTCCTTGTCCAGCTCCGCGTACGGCTGGACCGGCCGACGCTTGCGGGCCCGCTGTGTGTCCATCGCGGCGTTGACGCAAATCCGGTTCAGCCACGACTTGACGCTCCCGCCACGGAATCGATGCAGGTTGCGGAACGCGGAGAAGAAGGCCTCCTGAACGGCGTCCGAGGCCTGGTCTCGATCCGGCACCATCCGCACGACGAGCGCGAACAGCTGGTCCTGGTACAGGACAACGAGGTCGTTGAACGCATCGAGATCGCCGCTGCGGGCTCGCTCGATGAGGATCAGATCGCGGCGCTGGACGGGGTCGTCGGTGACCGTCGTCGAGCGAAGGTCCTCCACGGTCGGGGGATCCCTCCGGACGGCGAGGAAGGCGGATTTCAGGCGCGGCGAGTCTAGCATCGTCGCCCGGGCAGACGCGGCCGGCCACGACCGGGTTCCGCCGCCGCTCGCGGTACCATGTGCCCTCGACCCGGGCCGAAGTGGCGGAATGGCAGACGCGGCGGTCTCAAACACCGCTGAGGGCAACCTCGTGTGGGTTCGAATCCCACCTTCGGTACCACCTCAGTCCGCGCTTGATCCAAGGCAGAGCCTCACCCCTCGGATCCGCGGCTCCGGGCTGACGATGGCCCTGACGATCCAGCCGCCTCGCGGACGTCCCCGACCATCGGGTCGAGTCCCTCGTGTCAATGAGGTCCGATCCGGCGGCGATTCGGGCCCTTCGGCCATTGCCCCCCGCACGCCACTGGACCACCATCGACTTCATCGTTGCGATGTTGGGACAAGGAGCTGCATATGCCTGCCCATCGAGTTCCCGCAGGGCGTCCGCGATCGCGCCGGTCGCTGTCGCTCATCGGCGGCCTGTTCCTGCTGACTGCGCTGCTGCCCGCGGGGGTGGCGGCTGCGATGCTCCGTGACTGCTCGGACATCCAACCTGAGCCGGGCGCCGCCATGCAGCGGTGCGACCTCTCGGGTCAGGTCATCATCGGGATGGATCTCCATGGGATCCGCCTGGACGCGGCGGACCTCACCGGCGTCAACGCCGGGTGTGACCCGGACGAGCCGCGAACGAACCTCGCCGGATCGCGGCTGCCACGAGCTACCCTCGTCGGCGCGCTGCTGTGCGACGCGATCCTCGATGACGCGCTGCTGCGCGCCGCAGATCTTCGGGATGCGGCACTCGAGGACGCCACCCTCACCCAGGCCGATCTGACGCGAGCCGTCCTGGACGGGGCCGCGGCTGGGTTCGCCGGGTTCGCGGACGCTCGCATGTCGGGGGCGTCGTGGCTGGACGGCTCTGCCGTCGGTGCCCGGTTCGACCGGGGGGACCTGTCGCGGAGCGACCTGCGGGGGACGAACCTGCGGGCGGCCCGCCTGGTCGACACCGTGCTGCGCCTCGCACGCCTGGATGGCGTCGACTTCACGTCGGCGGATCTCACCGGGGCGGACTGGTTCGGAGCGACCGGTCTCGACACGGCGATCTGGTCGAGCACGACCTGCCCGGACGGCACGAACAGCGACGGCAACGGTGGGACCTGCGTCGGTCACTGACGGCACCTGGCGCCGAACCCGGGCTCGATCGCGACCAACGGCCCTTGTCGGAATCCGGCTCGTGCGGCAACGTCGAAGCCAGACGCGGGGGGCACCGACGCGCGGCCCCTGCTCCGGCCGCCTGGACCGCGCCGAGCCACTGGCGAGACCGACCCGTCGTAGCCCGGAGGCTGCACATGGGTCAGGCCAAGTTGTATGGGCATGCCGAGGCTCCGATCGAGCGCGTCTTCGACTACGCGATCGATCCGACTCGATGGGCCGAGTGGAACGTATCGACCGTCGAGATGAAGCCGAGGGCGCCGCTGGCCAAGGTCGGCGACCACTTCGCCGGCAAGTCGAAGTTCATGGGACAGATCTTCGAAGAGGAGGGCGAGGTCACTCAGCTCGAGCGGCCGAACGTCATCGCCTTCGTGGCCAATTCGCCCACGGGTGGCCACGAGAACTGGACCGCACGCTTGACGCCGGCCGGCACCGGCACGGACGTCGAGTGCGTGGTCGACTACGAGTACGCGACGGGCGACATCGACAAGGGGTTCGTCGACCGCCTGGTCAAGCAGATGCTCGACCAGTCGATGGACAACTTCAAGGTGATCGTCGAGCAGGAGGCGCTCCAGCCGGTCTGATGCGTCGTTGCGGCCCCGGCCGCGCCGGGCACGGATGACGGTCACACCGTCGGTCCGGCCCGTCGGTCCGGGGTCGCCCCATGTCCGCGGGTACCCTCGAGCCTTCGGCGTCGGACACGGCCACGGGATGCGGGGTGCCCTCGCACGGTACCCTCATCACGTGGATGGCATGAAAGGGTCGGCCGGCCAGGGCCGGGGATCGAAGGGCTTTGGA
>JAOUEG010000316.1 GCA_029858845.1 Chloroflexota bacterium
CGATACGCATGCCCTGTCCGAGCCGGCGACATGGACGGCGCTGCAGGTCCTGGTCGCCAATGGCGTGGACGTTCGGATCGACAGCCGCGATGGCTACACCCCGACGCCGGCGCTCTCCCACGCGATTCTGCGCGCGAACCGCGGCAGGGACGCCTGGCGCCACCTGGCCGACGGGATCGTCGTGACGCCGTCCCACAATCCGCCGGCCGACGGCGGTTTCAAGTACAACCCGCCCAACGGGGGGCCGGCCGACGCGGACGTGACGACCTGGATCCAGGACGAGGCCAACCGGATCCTGGCCGGGAGCGGCGCCGACGGTGTGGCCGGGATCGGCCGGGTGGAACGGGAAGATGCCGCGGCTGCCGCGACGCCGTACGACTTCCTCGGGGCGTATGTGGACGACCTCCCCGGCGTCGTTGACATGGCGGCGATCGCGGCCTCAGGCCTGCGCATCGGCGTGGACCCGATGGGTGGCGCATCCGTGGCCTACTGGGGTGAGATCGCGAGCCGCCACGGCCTGGACCTGACCGTCACGAACGTCGCCGTGGACCCACGCTTCGGGTTCATGACGTGCGACTGGGACGGCAGGATCCGGATGGATCCATCATCGCCGTACGCGATGGCCGGACTGGTCGCCCTGCGTGACCGCTTCGACATCGCGCTGGGCAACGACGCCGACGCCGATCGCCACGGCGTGGTGACTCCGGGAGCCGGCCTGCTCAACCCGAACCACGTCCTCTCGGCAATGATCGCCTACCTCTTCGGTAGGGGCCGGGACTGGGCCCCCGACGTCGGCGTCGGGAAGACGCTCGTCTCCTCGTCCATGATCGATCGGGTGGTCGCCGACCTCGGCCGGCGGCTCGTAGAGGTCCCGGTCGGGTTCAAGTGGTTCGTCGATGGCCTGATGGATGGCTCCATCGGCTTCGGCGGTGAGGAGAGCGCAGGGGCGTCGCTCCTGCGCCGGGACGGCACGGTCTGGACGACCGACAAGGACGGCATCGTCGCCGACCTGCTCGCCTGCGAGATCACCGCCCGGACCGGGCGCGACCCGGGCGAGGCGTACGCTGACCTGACCGAGCGATTCGGGGCACCTGCCTATCGCCGGATCGACGCGCCGGCCACACCGGCACAGAAGGCCGCGCTGGGACGGCTCAGCCCGGGCGACGTGACCGCGACGGACCTCGCCGGGGATCCCATCACGGCGATCCTGACGAAAGCGCCGGGCAACGGTGCGCCGATCGGCGGCCTCAAAGTGGTCACGGCCCAGGGTTGGTTCGCGGCCCGGCCATCCGGCACGGAGGATGTGGCCAAGGTCTACGCGGAGAGCTTCCGGGGCGAGGAGCACCTGGAGCGACTGCTCGAGGAGGCCCAGGCGCTCGTCGCCAGCGTCACGAGCGCCGCGTGATCGGCACCGCGTGAGGCGGGTTGCAGGGGGCAAGCGTCCTCGGCAGGTACGGTTCGTCAGCCCCGGCGATCGAGCGGGATCCGGGCGCCGGTGACGGCGCTGCCGTCCGGCGAGCACAGGAAGCGCAACGTCGCGACGATCTCCTCCGGCGTCGTCCACGTCGCGTTCTTCGCCGACGGTGCCGACTCGCGCTCGCGCGCAGCGTCGATCGTCAGGACCGAGATGAGATTGACGGTGACGCCGGCGCCCACCACCTCGCGGGCGAGCGTCCTGAGCATCGCCTCCTGTGCCGCCTTGGCGGCCGCGTAGGCAGACGCCCGAGGAACCGGCCTGGCCGTGGTGGATGAGGTGATGGCGACGATCCGGCCCCATCCGCGCTCGATCATCCCGGGGATGACGGCGCGGGTCATGTTGAAGGTGGACCAGACATGCCGGCCGAGCATGTCATCGAGCGTCGCCGAGTCCAGGTCCGCCAGCGCCGTACCACCCGTCCAGCCGCCGACCAGGTGGAGCAGCACGTCCACGCGCTCGAAGCGGTCCAGGACGGTCTCCACGGCGGCCGCCGCGACTGCCTCGTCACGCAGGTCACCGACGACCGGCACCCAGGCATCGTCCGCCAGCCGGAGATCGGCAGCCAGCGCCGACAGTCGGCCTTGGTCCATGCCCGCAAGGCCCAGGCGCGCCCCATCGCGGGCGAAGGCGGCGGCCGCGGCTCGGCCCGCCGAGCCGGTGGCGCCGGTGATGAGCACGACGGGTTGCGTCGCGGAGGATCCATCGATCATGCCGTCCACTCTGGCACATCGCCGCAACGACGCGTCCACGCGAGACACGACGACGAACCCCACCAGACCGCATCGCAGCGGACGGAACCTCCCCGAAGCCGCCGGTACCTGGGTCGGATGGCGGCGGGACCTTCGCTCGGGGGACCAGTCCGGACCCGACGCCTACGGTGAGGACCACACCGGAGTCATCGCCGCCGCGCCAGCGAACCGGATCACCCGGCCAACGGAATGGACATGTCCCGCCCGATCGTCATCCCCGCCGGCCGACGCACCGCGTCGATCGTCGCACTGCTCTTCGCGATCACCTCGGTCGTCACCCTGGCACGTCCCGAGGCCGCCTTCGCCTGGGACGCCGGCGCCTTCAGTTCATCGTCCGAGAAGGATCTGATCGCCCTCACGAATAGAAGCCGCGCGGCAGCCGGGCTCAAGGCGCTCAAGGTCGATTCCACGCTCACGTCCGTCGCTCGATGGCGGAGCAAGGACATGATCCAGCGCGACTACTTCAGCCATGACATCCCCGGCTACGGGTCCGTCTTCAAGAAGCTGGACGCCAAGGGGTACTGCTACAAGGTGGCCGGCGAGAACATCGGCTGGAACACGTACCCCGACGACGTCGCCACAGCGGCGATCCACAAGATGTTCATGGACTCGGCCGGTCACCGCAAGAACATCCTCGGCAAGGCCTGGGACGTCATCGGCGTCGGAGCCTACAAGGGAGCCGACGGCAAGAAGATGTGGACGGTTCTGTTCGCCGACAAGTGCGGCTCGACCGCCACCGCGACCCCCAAGCCGACCCCCAAGCCCACGCCGAAACCGACGCCGAAGCCCACGGCGAAAGCAAAGGCGACCCCCAAGCCGACCCCCAGGCCTACGCCGAAACCGACGCCGAAGCCGACCCCCAAGCCCACCCCGACTCCGACGCCGA
>JAOUEG010000317.1 GCA_029858845.1 Chloroflexota bacterium
GGTGCCGTCCATCATCTACGGCATCCTGGGGCTGGCGCTGTTCGTCCGGATCCTCGGCATGGGCCCGACGATCCTCGCCGGCGGGCTCACGCTCACCCTCCTGATCCTGCCGGTGGTGATCATCGCCTCCATCGAGGCGATCAAGGCCGTCCCGGCTGCCCAGAGAGAGGGTGCCTTCGCCTTGGGCGCGACACGCTGGCAGATGGTCCGCGGTTCCGTCCTCCCGGCGGCGGCGCCCGGGATCATGACCGGGATCATCCTGGCGATGGCCCGGGCGATCGGTGAGACCGCCCCGCTGATCATGATCGGCGCCTTCACCTTCGTCACCTTCCTGCCGAACCCGTTCGAGGGCGGCTACACGGTCCTGCCGATCCAGGTCTTCCAGTGGGCGACCCGGCCGCAGGCGGACTTCCAGGGCATCTCCGCGGCGACGATCATCGTCATCCTCGTGCTGATGCTCGTACTCAACGCGCTCGCGCTCGTCGTGCGGGCGCGCCTTTCGAGGATGATCCAGTGGTAGAAGAGGACCGCATGCCGACCTTGAGCCCGGAGATGACCGCCACCGAACCCGGAGCCGAAGGCGCGGCCGGGACCCCGGGCGTCCGGATCGTGCCCAACGACCGAGGGTCGACCGGTGCGCCCATGGACACCGTCATCGAGTTGCAGGACCTGTCCTGCTACTACGGCTCCTTCCGCGCCGTCCGCAACGTGGATCTCAAGGTGGAGAAGCAGCGCATCACCGCGCTGATCGGGCCATCCGGCTGCGGCAAGTCCACGCTGCTCCGAACGATCAACCGGATGAACGACCTCGTCCCGTCGTTCCGCACGGAGGGCCGGATCCTGCTCGATGGTCAGGACCTGTTCGACAAACGAGTGGATCCGGTCGCGGTGCGCCGCCGCGTCGGGATGGTCTTCCAGAAGCCGAACCCATTCCCCAAGACGATCTGGGAGAACGTTGCGTTCGGCGCGAAGATCAACGGCTACAAGGGCAACCTCGACGATCTCGTGGAGCACAGTCTGCGTCGAGCGGCCCTCTGGGATGACGTCAAGGACAAGCTCACGCAGTCCGGTATGGCCCTGTCCGGGGGCCAGCAGCAGCGTCTGTGCATCGCCCGCACGATCGCGATCGAGCCCGAGGTCATCCTGATGGACGAACCATGCTCGGCCCTCGACCCCAGGTCCACGCTGCAGATCGAAGAGCTGATGGCCGAGCTCAAGCGGGACTACACGATCGTCATCGTCACCCACAATATGCAGCAGGCCGCGCGAGCCTCCGATACCACGGTGTTCATAACGATGGGCGAGGACCGCGCCGGCTACGTCGTGGAGCAGGGCGAAACGATGACGATCTTCACGAATCCCAAACAGCAGCTGACCGAGGACTACGTCTCCGGTCGGTTCGGCTGAGCCTGGAGGGCGAGATGACCGACCGTCTACCGGCAGGCCACGAAGGGAGCGGAGGTCCGTCCGCGAAGACACCGGGCGAGCCGGGGCTGGATCCGCCGGCGTTCGTCCCGGCACTGCGCGACACCCTCGATCGCGAGGAGCAAGGCATCAAGGACGCCGTCCTGCGGATGGGGTCCCAGGTGGAAGACGCGATCCGGGCCGCCAGCCGCGCTCTGTCCGGCCATGATGCCGCGCTTGCCCTGGACATCATCAAGGGAGACGCGGCGATCAACGACGCGCAGCGGGCCGCGACACAGCTGATCTCGGTCACGATCGCGACGCAACAGCCGGTGGCGCGCGACCTTCGCTACCTGCTGACGCTGGACCACGTCACCTACGAGCTCGAGCGCATGGCCGACCACGCGGCGTCGGTAGCGAAGCAGGTCATCAAGCTGGCCCCCTATCCGCCGCTCGAGGGACACGTCCATCTGCCGGAGATGGCGGAGCGATGCGCCGTCCTCACCCGCGGCGTGATGCGCGCTCTCGTGGACGCGGATGCTACTGCCGCCCGGGAGATCGCCGCGCAGGACGACGACATCGACACCCTCTATCACCAGACGTTCGACGAGGTCGTCGCGCTGATGCGCCAGGACCCGGCGAACGTCGAGCGCGGCACCCGGATCATCATCGCGTCGCACTACCTCGAACGGATCGGCGATCGGTGCACGAACGTCGCGGAGGACATCGTCTACCTCGTCACCGGCGACGTGGAGGACCTGAATCCGTGATCGCGGGCCGCGGCCCCATCCGCGTCATCTTCGTGTGTACCGGCAACTCGGCGCGAAGCATCATGGCCGAGGCGCTGCTACGGCATCACGGTGGTGACCGGTTCGAGGTGGACAGCGCGGGTACGGATCCCAGGGGCATCAACCCGCTGACGCTCCGGGTACTTGCCGAGGCCGGGATGGACGCCTCCCACCTCTGGTCCAAGTCCGTCGACGCCTTCCTCGATCGGTCGTTCGACTGTGTCGTGACCGTCTGCGACCAGGCGCGAGAGGCCTGTCCCGTGTTTCCCGGCGCCCGCTCGGCGCTCCATTGGGCACTGGAGGATCCCGCGGCGGTCGAGGGCACGGAACGAGACCGGCTGGCGGCCTTCCAGCACGTGTTCGCTGAGCTGACGGACCGCGTGCGACGATTCGTCGAGGATCTCGAACGGCAGCCCGCCTGATGCTGCTCCACCTGCTCCGCCACGCCGACGCCGGCGACTGGTCCACCTGGGAAGGCCCGGATGCGGCCCGACCGCTGTCCGAAAAGGGTCGCGGCCAGTCGAAGCGGCTCGGACGCTTCCTCGCCGACTTGAAGTTCCAGCCCGATCTCCTCATCACCTCGCCCAAGGTGCGTGCCGTCGAGACTGCCGAGATCATCGCCGGGTGCCTCGACGCGTCGCTGGCGGTGGACGACCGGCTGGGCGACAGCCTCGACCTGGACGTCATCGAGGCCATCCTCGAGGGACATGGCAACCCCGAAGCACCGATCCTCGTCGGTCACGACCCGGATCTCAGCGAGCTCGTGGCGACCTTGTGCGGAGCCGCCGGGGTCCCGATGCGCAAGGGATCCCTGGCACGGATCGAAGTCGGCCGCCCGATGCAGCCGGGTGGCGGCACGCTCCGATGGCTGGTCCCGCCGGACCTGCTCAAGCCGAAACGTTGATCCGCGCCCC
>JAOUEG010000318.1 GCA_029858845.1 Chloroflexota bacterium
ACGTCAAGATCGCGCAGCGGACTGTGGGGCGCGCGCTTGGTGGCGAACAGGGGTCCGTAGACGATGGCGTCGCAGGCCGCCAGGTGGACGCTCGACGCCCCGGGAGTCAGCACGGTGACGAAGTCGTCATCCGGAGTGCTGCCCGCAAGGGCCTTGAGATCGAACGCGCGGTAGATGGACGCCCGGTCGTAGCAGTCATGCGTCCCGGGCAGGATGACCGCGCGGATCCGCGCCTCGGCCAGCCGTTTGAGCTGCGCAGCGACGCGGTCCACGGACCGGCGCGGCTGGACGTTGCTGTCGAACAGGTCGCCGGCGATCAGGAACAGGTCGACCTTCTGGGCGATGGCCAGGTCGATCGTGGCCGTGAAGGCCGCGAACTGGCGTTCGCGCTGGGCCGACGCTCGGTCGCCCAGGTCGTCGTGACGCGCGCCCAGGTGGACGTCCGCGGTGTGAATGATGCGTAGCATCCGTTCGGGGCTGGCCTCCCTGGTCGGACTCGTGCCGGACGACGCCGCCGGGGTGGATGTCCATTGGACTGAGGTCCGCCCGGGCGGACCTCAGGTCTGGCGCGAGCGAGGCGCCCCCATGACTCCTCGCCCGCCACCCCGGATCTTGGACGGCCATTGTGACAGGTACGCTGTCACGACTGCCAGCCTGCAGGGTAGCCGCGCCGGCAGGGCTGCCGGCGCGCTTGCCGGCGCGGGCGACGGATCCTCATCTGCCGTGCGATCCGGTCCCCGACGGCCGGATTCCGGGAGTCGTTGTATCCTCCCGGCAGTAGCACCGGTGCGCCCGCAACAGGGACGTCAACATCGGCACCTGGATCGCGCGGCCCCGGCTCCCTTTCGCCAGACCACGCACATCCCGACCGTCGATGCGGCCGCCCTCCGCAGCGCACCTTCGCACCAACCGCGCCTCCGGAGGAGCTCTCTCGTGACCTACGCCGATCGGACCCTCAGCTGCGTCGACTGCGGCGTCGAGTTCATCCATTCCGCCGCCGACCAGGAGTACTACGCTCAGAAGGGCTTCGTGAGCGATCCGAAGCGCTGCACGAGCTGCCGCGCCAGCCGGCGCGCTTCCCGAGACGCCGGCACCGACGTCCGCGACATCGGCGGCCCGCGCGGCTATGAGCGCGGCGACGATCGCGGTACGCGGGAGTACTTCGCGGTGATCTGCTCGTCCTGCGGGAACCAGGCCCAGGTCCCGTTCCGGCCGCGCATGGATCGCCCGGTCTACTGCTCCGATTGCTTCCGGACCGTACGGCCCGACTGAGGCCCCCGGCCTGACGGGGCGGGCCTCGAGGGGGTATCCAGCCCTCGCCGAGCGGCCAGCCGGGTACCGGCGTCAGACCCGAAAGACGTCACCCGCGCGGAAGCGCTCGCGGTGCCGACCGTGCCAGAGGGTCACGCGTGCGGCCCCATGAACCTGCCACGATCCGTCGCGTCCCACGGCAGCGGTCATCTCGTCGATGCCCAGGACGGCCGAGCCACGGGGTGCCTGCAGGGCGATGACGGCCGCCATCGGCTCCGGCCAGGAGTCGTAGTGCGGCACGATGGAAAGGCCCGCTGCGACTCCGAGGCCACGATCCCAGCGGAGCGGCCACGGCAGCACCCGCACCCGGAAGTCGAACGCCTGGGCCGCCAGGACCATCGCGCCGGCCGAGCAGCCCACCAGGATCGCTCCGCGTCCGTGGGCGGCTGTCAGGGCTCGTCCGACCTCGCTGTCGTGCAGCACGCGCCGCAGGTAGCCCGGCTTGCCGCCGGAAAGGTAGACGAGATCCGCCTCGCCGATCGCCTGGGCCGCTGCCGGATCGTCCGCCCCGGCACGATCGCGCACGAGGGCAGGCTCGACCTCGGCACCGAGCTGCGAGAAGTGGTCGACTCCCATCGTCGCCCAGCGCTGGAACACGGTCTCACCGTCCGGATATGACGCGGTCGGCAGGATCACGACCCTGGGGCGCGACCGTCCGGTCAGGGCCAACATCTCGGCATCGAACGCCGACATCGCGGGAAGGAACTCGCCAGCGCCGACGAGTGCGACAGGACCGGGCATCGGGCGGAAGTCTATCTGCGACACTGGATTCATGACGCCGCGCCAACGCTGGACCCTGGTGGCGACCATCATCGGGTCCGGCGCGGTCTTCCTCGACGGGACGATCGTCAACGTCGCCCTGCCGCGCATCGGTCGCGAGTTGCCGGCCAGCATGGTCGGCGTGCTCGAGGGCCAGACGTACATCGTCAGCGGTTATCTGGCCGTCCTCGCGGCCCTGTTGATCCTGGCGGGCGCCCTGTCCGACCACTACGGACGGCGACGCGTGTACGCCATCGGACTCGCCAGCTTCGCCGCCGCCTCCGCACTGTGCGGTCTCGCACCCACCATGGAATGGTTGATCGTCTTCCGACTGATGCAGGGAGGTGCCGGGGCGCTGCTGGTCCCGGGTTCGCTGGCCCTCATCTCCGGCTGCTTCCAGGGTGCGGAGCGCGGCCGGGCGTTCGGGATCTGGGCCGCGGCGACGTCGGCACTGACCCTGACCGGACCCCTGGTCGGGGGACTACTCGTCGATACCATCGGCTGGCGCTTCGCCTTCCTGGTGAACGTCCCGGTCCTCGCCTTCGCGCTGTGGGTCACGATCGTCCGGGTCGAGGAATCCGCGGACCTCGACACGTCTTCGCGATTCGACTGGCTCGGGTCGCTCGTCGCCGCGCTGGCGGTCGGAGGACTGTCCATCGGCCTGATCCGCGGCCAGGAGCTCGAGTGGCAGGATCCGTTCGCCTGGGCGGCGCTCGCCACCGGCATCATCGCCCTCATCGCCTTCCCGATCCTGATGGCGACGCGCCGGGACCCGCTCGTCCCGCTCGACCTGTTCCGTTCACGGTCGTTCTCCACGATCAACCTGTCGACGTTCTTCGTGTATGGCGCCCTGTACGTGACCCTCAGCTATCAGGGACTCGTCCTCCAGAACGTGCTCGGCTACACGGCGCTCGCGGCCGGGGCCGCGAGCCTGCCGATGGGCATCTGCCTGTCCCTCCTGTCGACCCGGGTGGGGACCGTCGCGGGGCGCATCGGCGCGCGGCCGTTCGTCGTCATCGGCCCGCTGGTGATG
>JAOUEG010000319.1 GCA_029858845.1 Chloroflexota bacterium
GGTTGCTCGCGACGGATGAGTACGTAGTGCAGGTCGGCGTTAGGCTTCATATCGTCGACGGATGGGATGACGTCCGTCAGGCGCAATCCACTGCGATACTGCACGGACCCCGGTCGCAACAGGTGTCCGTTGATCCGGACTGCGTTCGAGTAGGTCGGTCGGACGGTCGGCACCCGCAACGTGTCACCGGTCCGAAGCCGCGTGCCACGCGCCTGGGGATCCATCAGGTCGACGTTGACGACCACGCGCTGCCGCCGCTCGTCGATGCGCTCCAGCGTGGCGAGCCGCGGGTCGGCTTCCGGCGTCAGCCCGCCGCCCAGGTACAGCAGGTCCGCGGCACTCGTCTCGCCCTTGAGTTCGTAGATGGCGGGACGCCGGACCTCTCCCGTGATGCCGACCGTCGTGGCCACCGGCGGAATGAAGATCACGTCGCCCGGAAGCAGCCGTGCGTCCTTGGACGTGTCGCCATTGAGCAGCAGGTCGTACAGATCGAAACGAGAGACGACGCGCCCGTCTCGCTTGAGCTGGACGTTGCGCAGTGAGCCGATGGTCTTGACGCCACCGCTCACGAAGAGCGCGTTCGTAACGGTCGCAAGCCCGCTGACTGTGTACGAACCTGGCCGCTCGGCCTCACCCAGCACGAAGACCCGGATCGAGCGCAACTCCCCCATCGTGACGGTTGCCTGCGTCCCGATCATCTGCTCGGCGACGCGCTGCTCGATGCGATCTCGCGCTTCGTCGATTTGCAAGCCGCTGACGGCGATTGGACCCAGTTCCGGGAACATCACCCTGCCGTCGCGGTTGACGACCAGCGAGTACTTGCCCTTGCTGTTGCCGACCAGCTGGACGTCGAATCGATCTCCGGGTCCCACGACATACTCGGAAGGCACCGGGACGTCGGACACGGGTGCAAACGTGGTGGGACTACCCGCAAACAGGTCGTATCCGAAAGGTTTCAGGGCTGCCGCATCCGTGGGCTCGAGCGGCAGCAGGATCAGTCGGATCCGGAAGCCGCTGAGGTTCTGCTCGATGGCGAGCCTTTGTGTCGCCTGCAGGACCGTCAAGCCGCCGAGCGGCACCGGACCCAGGCCGGGAAGGTCGATGGCGCCGGTTCGGTCGAGCTGGTACGGATTAGCCCGTCTCACGGTTTCCATGTAACGATTGAGACGGTCTTCCTCAATCTTGGTCCGCTCGACCTGTTTGCGATCCATTGGCTCCGGGGCAGGTGCGGCCAGCGGATCGCGCGTCGTTACGACGCCCGACTGGGTACGGTCTCCGACGACCAGTCCAGTGCCGGGATCCTGCACGACGGTCTGCACCGGGCGGGGCCGCTCGGTGAGGATCCGGTCCTGCCCCTCGAACTGCACGAGTTCGAACTCGATGATCAGGGTGTCGCCGGCACCGAGGCGTGGTTCACCGTCCGGACTCAGGTTGCGCTCGCGTTCGTCCCCCACGGTCCTGGGCAGGATCGTCGACGGAGTTTCGAAGCGCTTGTCCGTGCGGGTCGTACCTGACTGGCTGCCGCCCGAGGTCATCGCCTCGAGGATCGTGCGCTGCTGTTCGGGCGAGAGGTTGCGGAACATCTCAGCCTGCTCCGCGCTCGGCGCCTGGGCCTGGGACGACGCCTGCTGGCCCAGCCCGAGGCCGAACGCCAGCACGACCACGGCAAGCACGACACGCGACGCTGACCGGTTCCGGATGACTTCCAAGCACTTCCCCGTCCGCATTTCACACCTAGTCATGCAAGCTCAAAGATACCCTCGACGCCAGGTCACGAAGCCCCGCAGCCCGTCCTCGACGGCCACGGTCCCGGTCGCCTCGACGTCAGCGTATCCCAGTGAAAGCGTAATGTTACCCCATGCGTAGGCCCGCTCGTGGGTCACCGCCACGTCCGCAACCCGGGTCGCGCCGTTGGCCAGCGAGTGCTCCGGGGCAATGCCCGCGCGGTTCAGCTTGACATTGCGGGCCATGATCTCCCAGCGGTGGCCGCGCGGATCGATCAGGAGCACACCGGCGCCGATGGCTTCTCCGTCGGCGTCCATCGAGTGGCCAAGGACGATCCCGCGATACCGGTATCCCGACGTGTAGATGGCGTTCGTATAGGCACAGCCGAATTCGGGCTCCGAACTGAGGAAATCGCAGGCGGTGTCCGCATATTCGACGTGCGCTCGCCACGAGACATCAGCGACGGCTCCCCAGGCCTCAGCGCCGAAGAGGCCGAGGTACTTCGAGGGCATGCCCCCCGCCTCGTCCTCGCCGATGCCCTGGGCGTACAGGGCCAGGGGCACCCGCCCCCCCGGCCATGACCAGCGGACGTCGACTCCCGCCAGCTGGTTCCCGGGCTGCTCGCTCAAGGGCTGGTCATTGTCGTTGCCCGTGAGCAGGTCCCAGAACGTATCGAGCCCGCAGGGCCGACCGTCGCCACACCACTGGGCCGTGCGGCTGGCCGCGATCTGGAGTGTCGGATGCGGCCGGACCTCGGCACGCAGGCCGAACAGGAGCGCATTGCCGTGGTCGCGATCGCTCTCGAACTGGCCCATGAACGTACTCAGGCGCCAGGGCCCCAGCCAACGCAGGACCGGGACGCCGAACGGCGTTGATTCGAGCCGATCAATGGCGAGGGCAGGCAAGGGGCGCGCGTTGCTCGACAGAATCAGGCTCCCCTGCCAGCCCGGCCCCCACCATCGATCGAGGTATCCCGCGGAGACCATCCAGTTGCCCAGGTGCATCGCCACATAGGAACCGTCGGGTCGCACCGACTGGTCATCGTCCGGATCGACGACAACGGTTCCTGTCAGCTTCCACACGAAGCGGGCGCCGGACCTGTCGGCCGAGAGGGTGGCTTCGCCCTCCTCGCGCGGCGTCGCCTCGAATGTGCGCAACGGCGTTGGTTCGGCGCCGGCAGACACGGTCGTCGAGAAGCGCACGTCGTGCGAGCGCATTTCCCGCGCGGCCGCCGCCTGCAATCGCTCGGCGGCTGAGCGCCGACTGACCGGGAGGGCGGCGAGATCGATGTCGCCGAGTTCGCGCACTACCTGCGGCCAGCCGATGGGCCAGCTCATGGTCGGTCCGGACAACAGGCCGGCATCCGAC
>JAOUEG010000320.1 GCA_029858845.1 Chloroflexota bacterium
TCAGGGCCGGGAGCCAGCCGGTGAGGAGGCCCATGCTCGCGCACACGGCGCCGGTGTACCGGGTCAGCGAGGTCATGCCCAGGCTGAGCACCAGCCAGAACAGGAACCACAGGAAGGCCCAGTGGAGCCACAGGACGCCGAGGACGTTGCTGACGGCGTCGATCGTGCCGCCCTCTCCGACGAGCCAGCCGGTCCGGAAGTTGAAGAAGGCATAGACGAGCGCGGCGATCACGACGTAACCGCAGAACCAGCCGAGGCCGGTGCCGTCAAGGTCGAACGCGTTGTTCATCGCCACGTAGAGGTACGTGAACCCGAAGAGGAACAGCCCGGACGCGCCCAGGATCTGGGCTGTGTCGCCGTCGGCCGTGAAGATCAGGTAGAGCGGCGTGATGACCTGCAGGATCCCCACGAACAGGTTCATCGGGATCAGGGACTTGCCCTTGACCCAACCGACCAGGCTCAACCCGTTGATGAACAGCACCGCGCCGACGTAGAGGAGCCCCACTGCACCCATGCGAACGTCTCCCTTCTCCTTCGGTTCTCAGACAGGCAGCTGACGACGATCCCACGCGCGGGACCCACTCACGGACGGTCGGTCACTCGATGGCATACCACCCTGCATCCACCCCGTCCCGCAGGCCGCCTGCCAACGGGCGCGTCAAGGCCTTGGGAGGCGCTGGAGGGCCGGGGTCATCTTGGCCATGGGCGTCGGCTTGCGCGCGCCAGCCCTGGGGATCGACGTGACGACTTCAGGTTCGTCACGACTCTTCTCCGCATGGTCGAGGGCGGCGACGATCTCACGGTTGGTGCGCACGAGGGTCGGAGCCGAAAAGACTCTCCTCGCCTCGCCGCCGCACGTCGCGCAGGTGATGGTCCCAGGTGCCGTGCCCAGGGGCCGGATCTCCTCGATCAGCCCGTCCAGGTCGCACCGGTACTCATAGGTCGCCACAGCGCCCCTCCCACTGGTGTAGCGAAAAGCCTAGACCCCGCGCCCGCAGAGTCAAGGCGGTGTCCCATGTCGTTCGATACATCCTGTGCATTGCTGCGATAGGATTTGCGAATGGAGCCCTCGGCACACGGTCTAGCCGGTCAGGTCGCCGCGTCACCATTCGAGCGGAGAGTCACGGCACACCAACTGCGCATCTTCAAAGCCGTCGCTGATCGGAGCAGCTTCTCCCGGGCCGCCGAGGACCTCCATCTCAGTCAGCCCGCGGTCTCGCACCAGGTCAAGGCCCTGTCCATCGCCGTCGGGGCTCCGCTCTTCGAGGACATCGGACGGCAGATCCAGCTGTCCGAAACCGGCCGGCTCCTGTACGAACACGCCAGCCTCATCCTGTCCGACTTCGAGATCGCCGGTCGTGCCATCGACGAGCATCACGGCCTGCGGGGAGGCCTCCTCCGTCTCGTTGGCGATACGACCGTCGGCATCTACGTCCTGCCGGACCTGCTGGGGGCCTTCAAGCAGGCCCACCCGGGGATCACGCCGCACCTGGACATCGGCAACCGACAGCACGTGTACGGGCGGCTGCTGGCCAATCAGGCCGACTTCGCCGTCGTCGGGAGGACCTGGCTCCGGCCCAATCCGCCGATGGTGGAGGTGCCGTTCCTGCCCAACGAGTTGATCGCCGTCGCGGCGCCGACGCATCCTCTCGCCGGGGAGCGCCGGGTGACGCTCGCCCGCCTTGCCGGCGAGCCGATGATCCTGCGGGAGCCGGGCTCCGGGACCCGGGAGACCGCCGAGGAGGCGCTCTCGAGGACGGGCCGGCCGATGAACGTGGCGATGGAGTTGGCCAGCAACGGCGCGATCAAGCGCGCCGTTGCACGCGGCCTTGGCGTCGCCATCCTGTCGCGCTACGCCGTATCCCTGGAGCTTCGGATCGGCACGGTCGTCGAGCTACCGGTCGCCGGCTTCCCGCTGCACCGGCAGTGGCACCTCGTCTATCCGCGGAATCGCCGTTTCGGCCCGGTCGGAACGGCCTTCCTCTCGTTCGCGCTCGATGGTCGATGGCGCGAGTCCCTGCCCGATGTCCTGACGACCGAGTGAGCCGGGCGACGATCGGCCCGGACGGCCGCCGGAGGGGGTCGCGCTATACTTCGAGCGTCAACGTTCAGCAGGAGGCGATGGCGCCGTGGCAAAGCCATATGTTCGACTGACACAGCCCCTCGTGCGCGACACGAAGGACGGCGACCTTCGTCCCGCGAGCTGGGACGAAGCGCTGGACCGGACCGTCACCGGGTTCCAGGCCGCGAAGGCAGCCCATGGTCCGAAGACCTTCGGCATCTTCAGCTGCAGCCGGTCGACCAACGAGGTCAACTACGCCGCGCAGAAGTTCGGCCGGGCGGTCCTGGGCACCAACAACATCGACAGCTGCAACCGTACCTGACACGCCCCAAGCGTCGCCGGTCTGGCGACAGTGTTCGGTGCCGGTGGCGGCACGAGTTCATACCGTGAGACCGAGGACACGGATCTGATCGTCCTGTGGGGTAGCAACGCCCGCGAGACGCATCCGATCTTCTTCCACCACGTCCTGAAGGCGGTCAACAAGGGCGCGAAGCTCTACGCGGTCGACCCTCGGCGGACGTCATCCGCCCAATGGGCGGACGGTTGGCTCGGCCTGGACGTCGGCACGGACATCGCGCTCGCCAACGCGATCGGTCGCGAGATCATCGCCGCGGGTCTCGAGAACAAGGAGTTCATCGCCCGAGCCACCGAGGGCTTCGAGGCTTACAAGGCCAAGGTCGAGTCCTACACGCTCGAGTACGCGGAGCGCGAGACGGGCGTCCCGGCGGCCGCGATCCGGGAACTCGCCCATGCCTTCGCCACCGCGCCACGGGCGATGATCTGCTGGACGCTCGGGATCACCGAGCACCACAACGCCGTGGACAACGTCTTCGCCCTGATCTCCCTCGTGTTGCTGACCGGTCACGTCGGTCGCTACGGCAGTGGGGTGAGCCCGCTCCGCGGCCAGAACAACGTCCAGGGCGGCGGCGACATGGGCGCGCTCCCGGACCGCCTCCCCGGCTTCCAGCACGTCGAGAACGATGAGATCCGGGCTCGGTTCGATCAGGCCTGGGGCGT
>JAOUEG010000321.1 GCA_029858845.1 Chloroflexota bacterium
GCCGGCCTGCCCGTGTCGGTCGCGTTCCCGACAGAGACGGCTCGCTCGCTCGCCCAGGTCGTGAGTGAGGCCGGTTGGCGGCAGTTCCACGTGGCGGAGACGGAGAAGTACGCTCACGTGACCTACTTCTTCAACGGCGGCGTGGAACCGCCGTGGCCCGGTGAGGATCGCCGGCTGATCCCGAGTCCTAGGGTGGCCACGTACGACCTGCAACCCGAGATGTCGGCGCCCGGCGTCACCGATGCCCTCGTCGAGGCGATCGGATCCGGGATCTACGACTTCATCGTCGCGAACTACGCGAATCCGGATATGGTCGGGCATACCGGGGTGTGGGACGCGACGGTCCGCGCCCTGGCGGAAGTGGATGCCGACCTCGCGCGGATCGCCGCCGCCATGGCGTCCGTCGAGGCAGCCGATCCCGACGGCCCGGGGGCCATCCTCGCCATCACCGCCGACCATGGCAATGCCGACGAGCTCCGAGACCGTCAGGGCAACCCGGTGACCGCCCACAGCCTCAACCCGGTGCCGGTCGTCATCATCGGGCGCGCGGTCGTGGGTCGTGGGCTTCGGGACGGCGTGCTGGCGGATGTCGCACCCACCCTGCTCGAGCTGGCCGGGCTCCCGGCCTGGCCCGGGATCACCGGTCACTCGCTCCTGGAGCCCCGGCGTCGCTAGGGCCTTCGCAGGTGCCCCTTCGCCGACCCCGAGCGCTGGCCTGTGGTAGCATCGGCCGCCGTACGAACAGAGGATGCGAGACCTGTGAACCCCATCCTGGCCCTGGGCCAGATCATCGTGAGCGTCGCGCTCATCGCCGCGATCCTGCTCCAGGCGCGCGGTACCGGCCTGTCCGGCACCTTCGGCGGCGATTCGGCCGTGTACCGGAGCCGCCGCGGGGTGGAGCGCCGACTGTGGCAGTTCACCATCGTCCTGCTCGTCCTGTTCGTCGTCTTCAGCCTCGCCTCCTTCTACTTCGCACCCGTCAACCCAGCCTGACGGATCAGCCGCGGCGGCCCACCGCGGCAGGCTGCACGGAGTTCCATGACCCGAACTGACACGTTCGTGGTCGGGACGCTCGTCGTGCTGCTCGCCATCGTCGCGGGCCTCATCGGCGTCCCGGCCCTGCAAGGCCTCAATGCCTCGACCACGCCCGATCCCGATGTGGTCGACACGCCGTCGACACGCCCGTACGTCGAAGGCGCGCTCGGGGAACCGGTGTCGGTCAGCCCTCTGACCGCAAGCAGCCAGGTCGATCGCGATCTCGTGGCCCTGATCTTCGCCGGACTTGTGCGCGTCGGTCCCGGCGGGATCGTCGTTCCGGATCTTGCTGAGCGCTGGTCCGCGGACGCCGACGGCAAGACCTGGACGGTGGAGCTGCGCGACGACGCCCTATGGCATGACGGCGAACCGGTCACCGCGGACGATGTCGTCTACACGATCCGGACGTTGCAGAACCCGGACTACACCGGGCCCACGGCCGGATCGTGGAGCGAGGTGACCGTCGAGGCCGTCGATCCCCGGACGGTCATATTCTCGCTCGGGACACCGCTTCCCGGCTTCCTCCATGCCCTGACGCAGCCGATCGCACCGGCGCATCTCCTCGCTGACGTTCCGGTGAGCGTGCTCCCGGAGCATCCCTTCGGCCAGCAGCCGGTCGGATCCGGACCCTTCGCGCTGGAGTCGCTGACGGCGACCGAGGCGGTGCTGGTGCCGGCGATCACGGCGGCGATCGCACCGTCCCCACCACCGGATCCCACCGCCCCCGTCACCGATTCGCTGACGACGATGGCTCCCGGCACCCGACCCGAGCGCCCATTGCCGTACCTTGCGGGGATCAACTTCCGCTTCTACATGGATCCCGAAGCCCTGTCCGCCGATTATCGGGCCGGGCGACTTGACGCCGCCTCCGGCATCTCGCCGGCCCTGGCCGCCGAGCTCGGTACGACGGATGGGAGTCGGCTGCTGCGCTATCCCGGGTCCACGCTGACGACCGTCCTGCTGAACCTCAGGCCGACGCATCCCGAGTTCGCCTCGCCCGAGGTCCGCACCGCCCTGCTCGAGGCCATCGATCGCAGCGCCATCATCGAATCGGCCTTCTCCATGGCGGCCTCGACTGCGACCGGCGCCATCCCCCCGAGTTCCCCGATGTTCGACGCGGTCGCGGACCCCCCGATCGCCTACGACAAGAAGGCGGCTCGCACGGGCCTCAAGTCCGCGGGCTGGACCGAGAAGGACGATGGCTGGTATCTCCCAAAGGCGAAGGAAGCCCTGGCCGTCGAGGTCCTGAGTCCCACGGAGTCGGCCAACCCGGCCCTGCACGCGGCTGCCAAGCGCGTCGTCGAGGACTGGCGGGCGATCGGGCTCAATGCGACGCAGACCGCGCTGCCGCCCAACCAATTCGTGACCGACCACCTCGCCAATGGTGAGTTCGCGGCGGCGGTGGTCGACGTCTCGCTCGGCCTGGATCCGGACCTCTACCCACTGCTGGCATCGAGTCAGACGCTGACCGGTCGATCGAACGTCATCGGCCTCCAGGATCCGGCCCTGGACAAGCTCCTGACCGCTGCGAGGGCCCCCGGTACGGACGAGGAGCGGAAGGCGGCGTATCTGGCGCTCCAGCAGCAGCTGGCGAAGGGCCGCTATGTGCTTCCGTTGGCCTTCGCGGACGAGGTCGTCGTCGTCCATGACACGGTCGCCGGGCCGGCGATCCGACAGGTCACGGACCCGTCGGATCGATTCTGGGATGTGCTAACATGGCGCCTCGCCGAGGACCGGTAAGCCGGTCCTTCGGGGTCCGTGCCGAGGTGGCGGAATAGGCAGACGCGCTGGTTTCAGGTACCAGTGGCCGCAAGGTCGTGTGGGTTCAAGTCCCTCCCTCGGTACCATTCCCTCAGGCCCCCGTCCCGGCGACACCTGTGCCCAGGTGGCGGAATTGGTATACGCGTACGTTTGAGGGGCGTATGAGGCAACTCATCCGGGTTCAAGTCCCGGCCTGGGCACCACTCAGCAGCTTCTGACGACCGCCGGACCGGCGGTCGTTCGCCTGTCCGGAGC
>JAOUEG010000323.1 GCA_029858845.1 Chloroflexota bacterium
CGCGAACGGGTCCGGCGGTGCCCTCGCCCTCGAGATCCTCGCGGCGACGGGAGCCCGCGTGGAGGCGATCAACGTGGATCCGGACGGGACGAACATCAACGTCCGCAGCGGTGCCACCGACCCTGCGTCGCTGACCACCGCCGTCGTGGCCGCCGGTGCGGACGTCGGCTTCGCGCTCGACGGTGATGCCGACCGGCTCATCGCGGTGGATGCGTCCGGGACGGTCGTGGACGGCGATCGGATCCTCGGGATCCTTGCCCTGGAGCGGCTCGGTCGCGGCGCCCTGCCGGGCGGCTTGGTCGTTTCCGTCCTGTCGAACGGGGGCCTGCAGGCGGCCGTCGAGCAGGCCGGTGGCACGATCATCCGCACGCCGGTGGGCGACAAGTACATCCTCGAGGGGATGCAACTTGCGGGCGCCACCCTCGGCGGCGAGAAGTCCGGCCACGTGATCGTCCTGGAGCACACGACGTCCGGTGACGGGATCGTGACGGCGTTGGAGATCCTGCGGGTGATGGGTAGCCGCGAGCTCGGGCTCGCAGATCTGGCCGACGAGATCCCGTTGTTACCGCAGCAGCAGCGCGCGGTCCCCGCCCGACATCGGGACCAGTGGGAGGGCGATCCGGTCCTGGGGCCGGCGATCGCCGATGCTACGACCCGACTGGGCGAACGAGGCCGGATCCTCGTCCGGCCGTCCGGGACCGAGCCCGCCCTGCGGATCATGGTCGAGGGCGAGGACGACGCCCTGGTCATGGAGATCGCCGACGCTCTCGCGACGCTCGCCGGAGAGCGTCTACACTAGCGGCCGCTGCCCACCGTAGGAGTCACGACCCGTCGGTCGCCACCGTCGGGCACGATCGGAGGACCGGACGGTATGTGCGGCATCGTCGGATACACGGGACCGCGGGAAGCGGGGCCGATCTTGATCGAGGGTCTCGGTCGCCTGGAGTATCGCGGCTACGACTCGGCCGGGATCGCCCTTGTCGATCACGCCGGCGGCATGTTCGTCGAGAAGCGCGCCGGCAAACTGACGAACCTCCAGACCGCGCTCGTCGATCGGATGCCACAGGCCGCCATCGGACTGGCGCACACGCGTTGGGCCACGCATGGCCGGCCCAACGACCTCCACGCCCACCCGCATCAGGATTGCACCGGGGACATCACGGTCATCCACAACGGCATCATCGAGAACTTCCGCGAGCTACGCGACGGGCTCGAGGAGCGCGGTCACCGCCTGACATCCGAGACCGATACGGAGGCGCTCGCGCACCTGGTGGAAGAGGCCTACCAGGGCGACCTCGCCGCCGCGGTCCGAACGACCCTGCAGCGGGTCGAGGGTGCCTACGCCATCGCGGTGATGCACCGGCACGAGCCGGACCGACTCGTCGGCGCGAGGTTGAACGTGCCGCTCGTCGTCGGCCTCGCCGACGACGAGGCATTCCTGGCCAGCGACGTGGCGGCCATCCTCGCCCACACCGACCGGATCGTCTTCCTCGAGGAGGGCGATGTCGCCGACCTGCGACCGTGGGGCGTGACGATCACCGGCGTCGACGGGGCGCCACGCGATCGGGAGACGACGGTCATCGACTGGTCGCCCGAGGCGGCCGAGAAGGGTGGCTACGAGACGTTCATGCTCAAGGAGATCCATGAGCAGCCCGAAGCGTTGGCCCAATCCATCGCCGGAAGGCTGGATCGGGACGACCGCATCCTCGCCAACGAACTGAACGGTCTCGAGGAGAGGCTCCGCGCCGTCACCCGGGTCGAGCTGGTCGGATGCGGGACCGCGTCGTATGCGGCGATGGCCGGTGCCGCGGCGCTGCAGGCCTGGACCGGCCTCCCGGCTCGAGTCACCGTCGGCTCGGAGTTCCGCTATTCGCCGCCGCCGCTGGACGAGCGCACCCTGGTCATCGCCGTGACGCAATCCGGCGAGACCGCGGACACCATCGCTCCGACACGGCTGGCCAGGAGCAGCGGCTGCCCGATCATCGCGGTGACCAACACCCTTGGGTCGGCGATCACCCGGGAGGCCGACGCGGTCCTGTTCCTGCAGGCCGGTCCCGAGATCGCCGTGGCGGCGTCCAAGACATTCGTGACCCAGGTGACGACGCTAGTCGTGCTGGCCGCAGCGATCGCCAAGATCCGCGGCTCCATGTCCGAGGACGCCGAGCGCGAGATCGGGGCCGCTCTACGAGCCCTTCCGGCCGCGGCGGCCCGTGCCATCGAGGCGTCCGAGCCGGGATCAGCCGACCTTGCCCGTCGCTACGTGAACTCACGCGGGTTCATGTTCGTCGGTCGCGGTCATGGCTACCCCGTCGCCCTCGAGGGAGCCCTCAAGCTCAAGGAAGTCAGCTACGTCCACGCCGAAGGGTACGCGGCAGGGGAGCTCAAGCACGGCCCCATCTCGCTGCTCGACGCGGAATGCCCGCTCGTCGCGGTGGCGACCCACTCCGCCGTGTACGACAAGCTCATCAGCAACGTCATGGAAGGGCGAGCCCGGGACGCTCGGATCATCGCCGTCGCGACCGAGGGCGACACGGCCATCGAACGCTACGCAGATGACGTGTGCTTCGTGCCGGCCACGCACGAGTTGCTCAGCGGCGTGCTGGCCATCATCCCGCTCCAATTGTTCGCGTATCACGCCGCTGTTGCCCGGGGGACGGACGTGGATCAGCCGCGCAACCTGGCCAAGTCGGTCACGGTCGAGTAGCGATGGAACCAACCGCCGGATCGCTCGGCGCGGCCGCGCTGCCGGGGGTCGTTCCGCCCGGGACGACCGAGCTCGGCATCGACATCATCAAGGTGGATAGGATCCGGGCGACGCTCGAGCGGTTCGGCCCCCGGTTCTCCGGTCGCGTCCTGACGGCGGCCGAGCAACGCTACGTGCGCGACCGCCCGGAGACGTTGGCGGGGCGGTGGGCCGCCAAGGAGGCGGTCTCCAAGGTCCTCGGCCTGGGCGTCCGGGGGATCGGCTGGCGGGACATCGAGATCGAGCGGCTACCGACCGGCCAGCCGGCAGTCCGCCTGCACGGACGCGCCGCTGCGCGTGCCGGGCA
>JAOUEG010000322.1 GCA_029858845.1 Chloroflexota bacterium
CGACGTGATCGCGCAACGTCCAGCCGGCCGTCACCTCGGCGACGTCCCAGTGCTCGAACGGAACCTGTCGGACCACCGAATCGAGAAGGGCGGCGATGGCCGCGTCCTGGGCCGCGAAGGCCACGTGATCGGCGGCCCGCGGGTCCGGCGTGAAGGGATCGCCGTCCGCCTGGCGTGCCCGCAGCCGACCTGCCCAGGGCTCCACGACCGCGAGGTGGTCCAGGTAGTGGCCGTGCAATGTCATGTAGATCCAACCCCACGCCGAGTCGGCGCGCAGCTCCTCTGCGGGGAGCCGTCCGGCGACGGCGAGCAGTCGCGGGCGGGCGGTGGTCAGTCGATCGATGATGTCGTCGGCAGGCATCGTGCTCCACGGCGCCCGGCGACCCTCGTTGAAGCGATCGAAGTCACCGCCGTCGAAATCATCGTCGCTTGGCCAAAGACCGGTCGGTGCGGCCCTCGCCACGTAGTCGATCGCCAGTTCCTGCCAGTCGGCGAGATGGCCGACATGCTCGGCAAGCGACCAGTCCGGACCGCCGGCATCGGAGGGGGCTGCGCCGGGCAGATGCCAGGCCGCATCGTCCAGGCCAGCCCACGACGCCAGGAGTCGGTCCCACAGCGCCGACTCGTCCGTCCACAGGTCGCGCGACGGGGCTCGAAAGTCCACGCTCCGGAGTGCGGCCAATGGAGCACGACGCAGGTCCGGAGCCATGGTGGAGCGAACCGCCGTCACCGCCCGCCCTGATCGCGCTTCTCGGGCCGAGCCCCGTCGACGCTGGCCTCGAGCTGTTCGCCGAGCTCCACGGTCCGTCGGTAGGCAGCCCACACGGCTTCGCTCATCACCGTCCGCAACCGCCCGCTCTCCAGTTCATGTAGCGCCGCTGCCGAGGTGCCACCCGGACTCGTGACCATGTTGCGCAACTCGGCCGGGTGCATCCCGGACTGCTTCGCGAACAAGGTCGAGCCTTCCAGGGTCTCGATGACCAGATCGTGGGCGACGTGCCGCGGGAACCCGAGATGGACGGCCGCGTCGATGAGGGCCTCCATCACCAGGAAGACGTAGGTCGGGCCCGTCCCACTCACCGCGGTCGCCATGGCGACCATCTTCTCGTCATCGACCTCGAGCTCGACTCCCAGGGCCCCGAGCAAGGCTGCGGCCTGGGAGCGCTGCTCCGCCGTGGTGGCGGGCGTCGCGTACCAGACGGTCATGCCCTTGCCCAGCCGAGCGGGCGTGTTCGGCATGCTCCGGACGACCTGGTCGTGACCGAGGATGGTGGTCATGGCGGCGGTCGTCGCTCCGGCCAGAACGGACAGGACGAGCTGGCCACGCCGAAGATGAGGGCCGATCTCGCGCCCGACACGGCTCAGCATCTGGGGTTTGATCCCGAGGAGGATCACGTCGGCGTCCTGGACCGCTTCGACGTTGCTGCCCACCACGCCGATGCCGTAGTCGCGCGATAGCGCCTCACGTCGCTCCGCGCGCGGGTGGCTCGCCACCACCTGGGACGGGGCGACCAGTCCGCCGCGGAGCAGGCCGGCGATGATGGCCTCGGCCATGACGCCGGAACCGACGGTCGCGATGGTGGCGTTCGAGAGGGGGGACATCGCGGGGAGTATAGCGAGGCGGTGCTCCTCCGCCCGACCAGAGTAGCCGGTCGCCTCAGACCCGCGTCGCCACACCGAGCACGAAGAAGCGTCCGGTCTGGGAGACCTCGACGTCGATGAAGCCGGCCTCGCGGAGCGCGGCCGCCAGCTCGCCAGGTGTTCGATAGACCTTCGTGATCGTGAACGTCCGGCCGTCGTCGAGCCGCCGCACCGCCAGGTCGTCGACGGGAGCCGGATGGTCGGCGGCGCCGGAGGCCGGGTCGGGCAGCGAATCGATGAACGCGAAGGTCCCGCCCGGCCTGATCCATCGCCGCACCAACCCAAGGAACGCTTCGAGCCGATCCCGTCGAACGTGGCTCAGCCAGAAACCGGTGAAGACGGCATCGACGGCTCGATCCGGCTCCTCCCACGCATCCCGGAGATGGAGGTGGGCGCGCAAACGGTGCGCCATCAGGCGTTCTCGAGCCAGCTCGAGTGGACGCGCGGCGGCGTCGTAGACCCAGAGCTCGCCCTTCCCGGCGAGCAACGGCGACCACCATCCGGTCCCGGCGGCAAGCTCCACGATCTCGCCGCGCAACGGGAGCCCGTCGAGCCACCGACCAGCGGCATCGAGCTCTGCTGCCCAGGCGGCGTCGTGGATGGCGCCCCGCGCATATCGTCCCCGCCGCAGATACCAGTCGTCGTATTCACGCGCGCGTGCCTCGTAGTACTCGACCAGCGACCGCTCGGGATCGACAGCGGCGGGGATCGCCGATGAGGCGGTCGGCGGCGACGGCACGGTCGCCGATCCCGCTGCCTCGGGCGATCCGTCTGACGGGGTGGCACGCCGCGAGGCCTCACCTCGCTCCGCCAGCGCCTGGCGCAGCCGGAATCGCAAGAAGCCGTTGTCGCCGGCCTTCCCGATGCAGACCGGGCAGAGCTGCGCCCAACCCTCGAGGTCGTCGGGGCCGCGGCACGTGTGGGACGTTCCACACCAGAGGCAATCGAAGGTCGAGCGGAATGGCATGGCGGGCTAGGACGACCCAACGGGCGCCCAGCCGTCCTGAGGGGCGATGTCGATGAAGCCGTCGGGGTCCATGACCTCGGCCAGGAGCTCGACGCCGTCGATCACCCGCGGACCCGGACGGTCGAAGTAGGCGTGAGCGTCCAGGGCGAAGATGGCACCCAGGACGGCCGCCGGGATCTCCTGCACCCAGGTCGGGACGGTCATCCGGCCCCACGCGGCCTGCACATCCGCGAGTCGGCTCCCGGCAGGCATCAGGAACAACATCTCCGGAGACACCTCGGCGATGGACTCCCAGGAGGTCGGACGGGCCATGCCTCCGTCTTCGCCGAGCAGGTCCCAGCCGCCCGCTCGGCGGATCTGCTCCGGTACCCAGTGCCCGGCCGCGAACGGTGGCTCCAGCCACTGGAGCCCGACGACCCTCGGCGGCCGATGTCCCGTCTGC
>JAOUEG010000030.1 GCA_029858845.1 Chloroflexota bacterium
CGATGGCCAGGTGACCGGGCGGCTGACGGGTGAGTTGCCGATCGCCGACCTCGAGACGATCATCGCATCCCTTCCGCGCTGAGTCGGCTGACGCCCGAGGCTTCGTCGCCGTGCGCCATCCGTGGCGATGTCGTGAGCGAATGGATGGCATGACAACCGAGAGCGTCTGGGATTACCCTCGGCCCCCTCGCGTGGAGCGTGTTGCGGAGCGCGTCCGCGTGGTGGTGGACGGCGTGGTGATTGTCGATTCCACGCGTGCATCCAGGGTGCTGGAGACGAGCCACCCCCCGACGTACTACGTCCCGCCGGCGGATGTCCGGACCGACCTGCTTTCGCCCGGTCATGGGCTGTCCGTGTGCGAGTGGAAGGGCGCCGCGACCTACCACACGCTGACGGTCGGGTCGCGCCGGATCGAGGATGTGGCGTGGTCGTACGAGCGGCCGTCGCCCGGCTTCGAGTCGATCGCATCCTGCCTGGCGTTCTATCCGGGGAAGGTCGACGAGGCATGGGTCGGCGAGGAGCGTGTGGTCGCCCAGGAGGGCGGCTTCTACGGCGGCTGGATCACGAGCCGCGTCCGGGGTCCGTTCAAGGGCGCGCCGGCCACCCGTGGCTGGTAGCTTGCGCGCGCGCCGCCGGCCGCGCGCGCCGCTGGCTGGCAGCCGCTTCGGCCGGCTGACGGCCGCTTCGCGCGGCCGTGGGCGAGGCGCGCGGCCGTCTTCCTAGCCGCTGGTCGGCACGCCCATGACGTTGAACCCGCCGTCCACGTAGAGGATCTCGCCGGTGACCGCGCCGGACAGATCGGAGGCCAGGTAGACCGCGCTCCGTCCGACATCCTCGATGGTGATGTTCGTGCGCAGTGGTGCGATCTCGTCGAACCCCCCATACAGCTGCTTGAATCCCGCGATCCCGCTGGCGGCAAGCGTCCGGATCGGTCCCGCGCTGATGGCGTTGACCCGCACGCCCTCGCGCCCGAGGTCCGCCGCGAGGTAGCGCACGGACGCCTCCAGCGCGGCCTTGGCCACGCCCATGACGTTGTAGTTGGCGACGACCTTCTCGGCTCCGTAGTAGGTCAGGGTCATGATCGAGGAGCCGGGGCGAAGGAACGGACGGGCGGACCGAGAAAGGGCCACGAGGGAGTAGGCCGACACGTCCATGGCCAGCCCGAAGCCGTCACGTGACGTCTCCACGAAGCTCCCGGACAGGTCCTCCCGCTTGGCGAATGCGAGAGCGTGAACGAGGATGTCGAGCCGATCGTGGCTCTCGCCCCACCGAGCGAAGACGCGGTCGATGTCTTCGTCCGACTGGACGTCACACGGCTCGACGAACGTCGACCCGATGGACGTCGCCAGCGGTCGGACGCGCCGTTCGATCAGGCTCTCGACCGATGAGAAGCCGACCTCGGCTCCCTCCGCGTGGAGGGCCTTCGCGATGCCCCACGCGATCGAGTGATCGTTCGCGACGCCGAAGACCAGCGCGTTCCTGCCATCGAGCAGCCCCATGGGTGCACCTCCGCGTCCGTCGCCGCGCGAGGCGGCCCGCAGGAGCCTACCATCGAGGGATGCCGCCGACCGAGCCGGATGCCCTCCGTTCAGCGATGTCCGAGGTCATGGGCCTGATCCTCGATGCCGATGGCGTCCTGATCCTCAAGGGCGAACCGATCCCCGGTTCGAATGGGGCCCTCGCGCGCCTCGATGCCCGCGGGATCCCATACCGCGTGGTGACCAACTACTCGAGTGCCCATCGAACGACGCTGGCGGCCCGCTTCTCGGCTCGCGGGGCCACCGTCGATCCCGATCGCATGATCACCGCCGCGTCCTCCTCCGCGGCCTACACGGCCGAGCGCTTCGCCGGACGACCGATCCACGTCATCGCGACCCTGGACGCCCTGCGGGAGTTCGATGGCCAACAGCTCGTTTCCAGTGAGGCGGCCGTCGCAGCGAGCCCCGGCGAGATCGCGGCCGTGGTCATCGGTGACGGCGGGGACGAGCTGTCGTTCCGGAACCTGGATGCCGCCTTCCGGCAGGTCCGTGCCGGGGCCGCGCTCCTGGCCATGCATCGCAACCCGTGGTGGTTCACGTCGCGCGGGCCCACGCTCGATTCCGGCGCGGCCGTCGCCGGCCTGGAGTACGCAACGGGCGTGCGCGCGACGGTCCTCGGCAAGCCCTCGCCGGAGGTGTTCCGGCAGGCCATCGCCGGCCTGCGCCAGGATCTCGGCCGCCGGGTCCCGGTTCGCGCGATCGCCATGGTCGGCGACGACCCGGACGCCGACGTCCGGGCAGCCCAGCGCGTGGGCCTGCGCGGGATCCTCGTCCTGACCGGCAAGACCACCGAGGACCAGCTCGAGGCCGCGACGCTGGGCCGTGGGCGCCGCGCTCCGGATGCTGTGGCGCGATCGCTGGCGGACGTCGTGGATGCGCTGACCCGACCCGGCGCCGCGCTAGACTGACGGCACCAGCTCCGGGCGCAACGCCGTCGGCACGCGTCCGACCCGACATCGACCACAAACCCGCACGAGGGATCCCTGCCATGAGCTCCGAGGCCAAGCCGCGCATCAAGATCACGTACGCCACGCTCAAGGCGGACAACGAGGATCTGCACAAGGGTTTCGAGGAAGCCGTGTTGCGCGTCGGCGCCGGCCTCGGCGCCCACCACCAGAACCACGTCAACGGCACGTGGCGCAACGGCGAAGGTACGTTCGAGGTCCGCTCGCCGATCGATCGCGACGTGGTCCTTGGCACGTTCGCCAGGGGGACCGCCGCCGACGTGGACGACGCCGTCGCGGCGGCACGGGCCGCACAGCCGGCGTGGGCCGCCACGCCCTGGCAGGACCGGCTGGTCATCATGCGGCGGGCGGCCGAGCTGATCAGCGATCGGCTCATGGACCTGTCCGCGATCATGAGCTTCGAGGTCGGCAAGAACCGGATCGAGGCGCTCGGCGAGGTCGAGGAGTCGGCCGACCTGATCCGCTACTACGCCCAGACGATGGAGGACAACAAGGGCTACGACCACCCGCTGGACAACCTCGGCGACGCGGCCGTCCACACCCGGTCCGTACTCCGGCCGCACGGTGTCTTCGCCGTGGTCAGCCCGTTCAACTTCCCGATGGCCCTCGCGGCCGGACCGACCAGCGCCGCGATGATGGCTGGCAACACGGTCGTGTTCAAGCCGTCTTCGGCGTCACCGCTGTCGGCCGTGAAGCTCATGGAGGCGTACATCGATGCCGGCGTGCCGGCCGGTGTCGTCAACATGGTCATGGGCCCCGGAGAATCGGTCGGGCAGGCACTCCAGGATCACCGCGGCGTGGACGGCATCGTGTTCACCGGTTCATACGACGTGGGGATGCGGTTGTTCCACTCGTTCAGCAAGGCCTGGCCCCGCCCCTGCATCGTGGAGATGGGCGGCAAGAACCCCGCCATCGTCACGCGAAGCGCCGACCTGGACGAAGCGGCCGAAGGGATCATGCGCGCCGCCTTCGGGTTCGGCGGGCAGAAGTGCTCGGCCAATTCCCGCGTCTACGTGGAGCGTCCGGTCCACGACGAACTCGTCGCCAAGCTGGTCGAGAAGACGGAATCGATCGTCATCGGCGACCCCCTCGTCCGCCAGAACTGGCTGGGCCCGATCATCGATCAGCGCGCCGTCGACCGACATCAGGCCGCGGTGGCCGAGGCACGTCGTGACGGGCAGGTCTTCACCGGCGGCGAGCACCTGAGCGATGGCGACCTCGCGCGCGGCTTCTACGTGGAGCCGACGGTCGTGGGCGGCCTGCCGGCGGATCACCGCATCTTCCGTGACGAACTGTTCGCGCCGCTCACCGCGGTCCACGCGGTCGATTCCCTCGATGAGGCATTGACCCTTGCCAACGATTCGATCTACGGCCTGACCGCGGGGGTCTACAGCGAGGATCCCGCCGAGGTCCAGCAGTTCCTCGATCAGATCCAGTCCGGCGTGCTGTACGTCAACCGGAGGGCCGGGGCGACCACGGGCGCCTGGCCGGGCGTTCAGGCCTTCGGAGGCTGGAAGGGAAGCGGATCCACGGGTAAGGCCGGCCTGTCCATGTATTACGTCGCCCAGTTCATGCGCGAGCAGAGCCACACCGTCGTCGACTAGCAGGTCAGGGCAGCGATCCGACCGGGGGGGTACGCCGTGCCTCGAGCCGTGCCGGGCGAACCTGTCGGGAGCGGTGGCGACGTCCGGGTCCGTCTCGCCCGAGATGGGATCCGGGGCGTCCACACCGCCATCTTCCTTGCCGAGCTCGGTGCGATCCTGTGGTTGGTCGCCACGGGTTTGACCGGGCGGCGTGATCGGTCCGTGCGGCTGGCCGCGCTGGCCGTGACGGCGGAGGCCGCGGTCTTCATCGCGAATCGAGGTGTCTGTCCGCTCACGCCGATGGCCGAGCGCTTCGGCGCGACCCGCGGCTCGGTCTCGGACATCTTCCTGCCGGACGTGGTCGCCCGGACGATCCCGATCTGGTCCAGCGCGCTCCTCGTCATCGCCGTGTCACTGCACGTGCGATCCCTCCTGGCCGGCCGGCGATGACCGGCGGGGCGTCCGCTATACTCCGCTGCGATTATCCAGTCTGCATACTGGCTATGCATCGCTGGGCGCTGGCCCCAGCCTCGAGAGGTGCCCCTTGAGCGAAACTGCGTCGTCGATCGCCGGCGAGCGCGCCGTCCCGCACATCGTGACCGAGCTGCCGGGCCCGAAGGCCCGGGCACACGTCGCCTACGATGAGACGTGGACTTCACCGAGCCTGCCGCGCGCCTATCCGATCGTGCCGCTCCGCGGGCACGGCTCGACGATCGAGGACATCGACGGAAACCTGTTCCTGGACTTCGCCGCCGGCATCGCCGTGAATTCGACGGGGCATTCGCATCCGCACGTCGTCGCCGCGGTCAAGGAGCAGGCATCCGAGCTTATCCACTTCTCGGCTTCCGACTTCTATCTGCCGATCTACCCGAAGGTCTGCGAGCGGCTGGCCAGCATCGCTCCCATCGAGGGTCGCGCCAGGACCTACCTTGGCAATTCCGGAGCCGAGGTCGTGGAGGCCTCCATCAAGCTCGCGCGCTACGCCACGCACCGACCCTACGTCGTGGCGTTCCTGGGAGCGTTCCACGGTCGGACGTACGGTGCCGTGTCGCTGACCGCGTCCAAGGCCAAGTACCACGCCGGGTTCGGGCCGCTCCTGCCCGGGGTCTTCCATGCGCCGTATGGCCGGGTCGAGGATCTCGCCTGGTTCGATGAGGTCCTGTTCGACAAGCTCGCGCCGGCCAACGAGGTTGCGGCGATCATCGTGGAGCCGGTCCAGGGCGAGGGCGGGTACATCATCCCGGAGGATGGCTTCCTGCAGGGTCTCCGCCGGATCTGCGACGAGCACGGCATCCTGCTGATCGCCGACGAGATCCAGTCCGGAGCCGGCCGCACCGGGCGCATGTGGGCCGTCGAGCACTGGGGCGTCAAGCCCGACATCCTCCTGACGGCCAAGGGGATCGCATCCGGGATGCCGCTCGGCGCGATGGTCGCGCGGGCGGACCTGCTCGAGGCCTGGACGGCCGGTGCCCACGGGTCCACCTATGGTGGCAATCCGGTCGCCTGCGCGGCGGCCCTGGCCACCGTCGACCTGTTGGAGGGCGGTCTCATCGAGAACGCGGCCGCTCGTGGCGAGCAGGCGCTCGCGGGGCTCCGGCCGCTCGCCGAGCGCTATGACGGCCTGATCCGCGATGTCCGCGCGGTCGGCCTGATGATCGGGGTCGAGTTCGACACCGCCATCCACGCCGAGGAGGTCCAGTGGGCCTGCTTCGAGCGCGGCCTGCTCGTCCTGGAATGCGGCAAGTCCAGCGTACGGATGTCGCCGGCACTGACCGTTTCCGAGGCCGAGATGGCGACGGGCCTGCGGATCTTCGCCGAGGCCGTCGACCGGGTCGCCGGGCACGGCCTCGAGATCCTGGCGGAGGTCGTCGCCGCCGGATCGCTTCACGAAGTGGAGGCGGCGGGCTGAACGCGCCATGACCGCGCCCAAGGTCGCCTCGATGCGCGACGCCATCGCCGATCTGGTCCGCGACGGCGACACGGTCGCCATCGAGGGCTTCACCCACCTCATCGGCTTCTCCGCGGGCCACGAGATCATCCGCCAGCGCCGGCGTGACCTCACCCTGGCCCGCCTCACGCCAGACCTCGTGTACGACCAGATGATCGCCGGCGGCGTGGCGTCCAAGCTCATCTTCTCCTGGCTCGGGAACCCCGGAGTCGGCGGGCTCGGCGCCATTCGGCGACGGATAGAGGGAGAGATCCGTGACCAGCCGCTGGCCCTGGAGGAGTACAGCCACTTCGGCATGGTGGGGCGCTACACGGCGGGGGCGATGAACCTGCCGTTCTTCCCGTTGCGCAGCTACTTCGAGACGGACCTGCCGGTCGCCAACCCGCTCATCCGCCCGGTCGAGTCGCCCTACTCCGACGAACGCATCTATGCCGTGCCGCCACTGAAGCCCGACGTGGCGATCGTCCATGCCCAACGTGCCTCGGCCGCCGGCGATACCCAGGTCTGGGGCCTGCTGGGCTGCCAGAAGGAGGTGGCGTTCGCCGCCGACCGGGTCATCGTCGTGGTCGAGGAACTCGTGGAGGACGAGGTGGTCCGGTCCGATCCCAACCGGACCATCATCCCCGGCCTCATCGTGGACGCGGTCGTGCTGGAGCCCTGGGGCGCCCATCCGTCCTACGTCCAGGGCGCTTACGATCGCGACAACCGCTTCTATCTGGACTGGGATCCGATCACCCGCGACGAGGACGCCATCCAGGCCTGGCTCGAGGAGTGGGTCTACGGCGTCGCCGACCGGGCGGAGTACATGGCCAAGCTGGGCGCCGAACGGATGGCCTCCCTGCGCCCGTCCGCGGCCGCGCCGTCGGGATCCGTGGACTACGGGGCGTACCGGTGACGGTGACGTCCGATCCCGGGTTCTCGCGATCCGAGATGATGATCGTGGCCGCGGCGCGGGCGCTGGAGGGTCAGCACGTCTGCTTCGTCGGCGTCGGGCTGCCGAACATCGCGGTGAACCTCGCCCAGCGGACCGTCGCCCCTTCGCTGGAGATGGTCTACGAGGCCGGCGTCTTCGGGGCCCGACCCTCGCGCCTACCGCTGTCCATCGGGGATCCGACCATCGTTACCGGGTCGACCGCGGTCGTCAGCATGCTCGAGCTGTTCGGCTACTACCTGCAGGGCGGGCTCATCGACGTCGGGTTCCTCGGAGCGGCGCAGATCGACCGGTTCGGCAACATCAACACCACGGTGATCGGCGACTACGAACATCCGAGGACGCGCCTGCCCGGATCGGGCGGGGCGTGCGAGATCGCCATCAACGCCCGCCAGGTCTTCGTCATCATGCGGCAGTCGAAGCGTTCCTTCGTGGAGTCGATCGACTTCCGTACCTCGCCCGGCAATCTCGGGGGTGCCGAGCAGGCCGAGCGCATCCGGCGCGAGGGGGGTTGGCTGGGTCGCGGCCCGTCCATCGTCGTGACGGATCTCGGCATCTACCGCTTCGATGACGACGGCGAGATGCGCCTCGATTCGCTCCATCCCGGTGCCACACTCGATGGCGTGCGCGAGACCATCGGCTGGGAGATCCGGGTCGCCGACTCGCTGGCTGCGACGCCGCCGCCGAGCGCGGGGGAACTCCGGTTGGTCCGCGAGGAACTCGATCCGGGCGGCGTCTACACGCGGTAGAAGCGTCGACACACCGTAGCGTCGTCCACACGCGGTGGACCTTCGCGTCACGGGCGAAGGTCGGTCAGGCGGCTCCCCGCACGACCACGACCGGGCACGGGGCGTTGCGCACGACGTGGTCCGAGACGCTCCCGAACAAGGCGCGATCGACGCCATGGCGACCATGCGTGCCGAGCACGATCAGGTCCGCGTGCTCCGCGGAGGCGGCCTCGACGATGGACTCGCCGGGATCCCCCTCCCAGACGAGGAATGCGGTGGGGACGCCCATGTCGTGCGCGCGCGCCACGAGTTCCTGGGCGGCGGTCTCCCGTTCGTCGCGCACCTGGTCCACGCGGGCGCGGTATCGCCCGCCGGGCAGTCGCAGGCTCCCGGGATCGATGACGCTGACGGCGACGAGCCTGGCCCCCAGCCCGGCGGCCAGTCGAACGGCTTCCGCCTCCGCCTGCGTCGACGTGGTGGACAGGTCCGTCGCGAGGAGGACCGCCCCGAAGGGCTCCAGTGATGCCGCGCCGTTCGCTCGGCGCGAGGTTGCGGCGTCCATGCCCCGCATGATGGCGACTGCAGCCGTGCGGCTCACAGTGACCCATGGCCCGGTTCGGTATGCCGAGTGTCACGTCGGCGCTCGTCCGGCGCGGTACGCTCCGCGTGGCATGGACACGCCCGCTCCCCACGACACGCCCGCCGCCGACCGCCGCAGCGCCGAGCGAGGCGGGCCGGACGCGCTCGCGATCGAGACGATCGAGGCCCTCGATGCGGCGACCCGCGCGATCACCGAGGTCCTGGACCTCGAGACCGTCCTGCAGCTCATCGTGGACCGCGTCCGGGCCCTCGTCGACGCTCGCTATGCCGCGCTTGGGATCGTCGATGCCAACCACCGGATCGAGCGCTTCATCACGTCCGGCCTCACGCGGGAGGAGCGCGCGGCGATCGGTCCGCTGCCGCGGGGTCGCGGGATCCTCGGGATCATGGTCCGCGACGGGCACTCCATCCGGATCGCTGACATCGCGCAGCACCCCGAGGCGCAGGGGTTCCCGCCGAACCACCCGGTGATGCGCGCGTTCCTCGGCGTACCGATCACGCTCGCCAGCCGTGTCATCGGCCACCTGTACCTGACGGACACGCGGCGGGCGCCCGACTTCTCGGAATCGGATCAGCGCCTCGTCGAGCTGTTCGCCCGGCACGCCGGGATCGCCATCGAGAACGCGCGCCTCCACGACCGACTGGCCGCCCTCCGGGTCATCGCCGAGCGCGAGCGGATCGGTCGCGACCTGCACGACGGCGTGATCCAGGGCCTGTATGCGATCGGCTTGTCGCTCGAGGATGTCGAGGTGCTGGTCCAGGATCAGCCGGACGAGGCGGTCGAGCGCGTCGACCACGCCATCGACGGGATCCATCGCTCCATCGCCGATATCCGCGAGTTCATCCTGGGACTCCGCCCGGGCCTGACCGGCGGCGACCTGGCCCACAGCCTGACGGCCCTGGCGGACGAGCTGCGGCTGACCAGCGCGATCGACGTCGAAGTCGATATCCCCGACCCAGACGCGCTCGGGCACCTTGATGCCGCGGCGGGCGGCGAGCTGCTCCACCTGGTCCGCGAGGGCCTGAGTAACATCGCCCGCCACTCGCGCGCATCGCAGGCAATCCTCGAGGTGCGGGGGCTTCCGGACGAGGTCGTCATGGAGATCCGCGACAATGGCGTGGGTTTCGACTCGACGGCGATCGCCCCGGGGCGGCATCATGGACTCGTCAATCTTCGCGAACGGGCAGTCGCGGCGGGTGGGCGTCTCGAGATCGTCACCCGTCCTGGCTCCGGAACGCGGCTCATCGTCCACCTCCCAGCCACGACCGAGGCCCAGACAACGTGACAGACACCACCGCGAACCCCGTCCTGCGCCTGCTCGTCGTGGACGACCACGAAGTCGTCCGCCAGGGGCTTGTCGCGCTGCTGGACCGGCGCGAGGGATTCCAGGTGGTCGCCGAGGCGGGAACGGTCGCGGAGGCGATCGAGGCGGCTCGAAGATTCCAGCCGGACATCGTGGTCATGGATGTCCGGCTGCCGGACGGCTCGGGCGTGGAAGCCTGCCGGGAGATCCGGTCCGAGCTGCCGAGTACCCGTGTCGTCATGCTGACCTCGTATCCGGACGAAGAGGCCGTCCTGTCGGCGATCGTGGCCGGAGCCTCCGGCTACCTCCTCAAGCAGATCCGGGCGCGCGACCTGATGTCCGCGCTGGAGACGGTGGGTCGCGGCGGCTCGTTGCTGGACCCCGCGGTCACGGAGAAGGTGCTGGAGCGGGTTCGGCGGATCGCGACTGGCGGCCAGTCCGACGAGCTGGCGGCTCTCACGGCGCAGGAGCAACGCATCCTCCTGCTGGTCGCCGAGGGCAAGACGAACAAGGAGATCGCCTCGGAGATCTTCCTGTCGGACAAGACCGTCAAGAACTACGTCAGCTCGATCCTGTCGAAACTGAACCTGGAACGGCGGGCCCAGGCGGCGGCGTTCGTGGCGAAGCACCGCCTCGACAGCGGGGGCGGCGGGCTCTAGTCGACCGCCGGCTCACGGCGACCCTGCCGGCGGAGTCCGCCCGGCCAGGTCCTGCCGCCAGCGTCCGCACGCTGAGGATCACGCCTTCGCAAGGCCCAGCGGGAACTCCACGTTCCTTCGTCCGCGATGGACAGGATGAAGTCACCCATGTTGGGTGCGACGATGTCGAGGTCGGCCAGCGGGAACTCCTTGCCTCGCGCTGTGGCCGGGCGACCCGTCCGACCGGCGACCGGGCCGAACGGCCCCTCGTTTCGGTGCCCCTGTCCCTCCGGACCCACCGGTCCCGTTCGTAGGCTTGTGAGCATGAGCACTGTCGTCGCCTCCGCCCCTCCCTATCCCGGTATCCCGGCCATCGTCGATGGGTCGGAGGCCGTTGCCCACGTCGAGACCCGCCTGGCCGAGGTCGCCTGCGTCTACCCCATCACGCCATCGACCACGATGGCGGCCGTCTTCCAGGCGGCCGTCGCCGAGGGCAGGTCGAACCTGTGGGGAACGCCGCTCCGATTCATCGAGCCAGAGTCCGAGCACTCATCGGCGTCGGCGGCGGAGGGGGCCGCGCTGGCCGGTGCACGGGTCACCAACTTCACGGCCGGCCAGGGGCTCGTCCTGATGAAGGAGGTCCTGTTCGTGATCGCCGGCAAGCGGCTCCCGGCGGTCTTCCACGTCGGAGCGCGCGCCCTGACCAGCCAGGCGCTCAACATCCACGCGGGGCATGACGACGTCATGGCCGTGGCCGATACGGGGTGGGGCGTGCTCTTCGCCCGCAACGCCCAGGAGGCGGCGGATCTCGCGGCGATCGCGCGACGGGTCGCCGAGCGGACCGACACACCGTTCATGGTCGCCCAGGATGGATTCCTCACGACCCACACCCTCGAGAATGTCCGGCTCCCCGAGGACGAGCTCCTGCGCACCTTCGTGGGTGATCCGCGCGAGCGCATCCGAGACCTGTTCGATCCGTCGGAGGCGCTGATGACCGGCGTCGTCCAGAACCAGGACAGCTACATGAAGGGCCGCATCGGCCAGCGCGCCTACACCGACCAGATCCCCGGTGTCCTGGCCGAGGCGATGGACGAGTGGTCGGCCAGCACCGGCCGGCGGATCGGCGCGATCGACGCCTACCGCTGCGAGGATGCCGCGGACATCATCGTGTCCATGGGCACGATCGCCGACACGGCGCTCACGGTCGTGGACCATCTGCGATCGAAGGGCCGGCCGGTCGGCAGCGTCACCGTCACGAGTTTCCGGCCGTTCCCCGCCCAGGAACTCGTCCAGGTCCTCCGGCGGGCTCGGACTGTCGCCGTCATCGAGCGCACCGATGAGCCCCTGGCGGCGTCCAACCCGCTGACGCGCGAGGTCCGCTCGGCCCTGTACGAGGCGGCCGCCGAGGGCGTGATGGTGCCGCGCGTCCTGTCGGTGTCGGCAGGGCTTGGGTCGCGCGATGTCGCTGCCGGTGACCTGGTCGCCGTCTTCGACCGACTCGCAGCCCGTCGCGAGCCCCCGTTCACGCACGCCGTGCTGGGGATCCGACACCCACTTGCCCTCGAGCGCGTCCCGCTGGATCTGCGCCCGTCCGGGGCCTGGTCGCTGCGCGGCCACTCCATCGGCGGTTTCGGATCGGTGACGACCAACAAGCTCGTGGCGACCCTGGTCGGCGAGCTCTTCGACAAGATCGTGCAGGCCTATCCGCGCTACGGCTCCGAGAAGAAGGGGCTGCCGACCACGTACTACCTGACGATCGCCGATTCCGCGATCCGGGGACACGCCGAGCTGGATCGGGTCGAGTTCGTGCCATTGCACGACGTGAGCGCGTTCGGTCTGGGCGACCCCCTGGCCGGCCTGGTGGATGGCGGGACGCTCTTCATCCAGTCGCCGCTGACCGATCCGGAGTCGATATGGACGTCCATCCCGGCTGCATCACGAGCCGAACTGCTGGCTCGCCGGATCCGCGTCACGGCACTGGACACGGCGTCCCTGGCCGATGAATACGCACCGACCGCAGACCTGCGTATCCGGATGCAGGGCGTGGCCCTCGTCGGCGTCTTCCTGCGAGTCGCGCCGTTCGCCGAGCGGGCCGGCCTGGACCGGACGACCCTCCTCGAGGCGGTGCAGGAGCGGCTGGGCCGGTTCTTCGGCAA
>JAOUEG010000324.1 GCA_029858845.1 Chloroflexota bacterium
CGTCGCGGCGCAGGTTCCGGATCTCGACGCGAGCCTCTTCCATGCGCTTATGGACGACCTTCACCAGGTCCTTGCGACGCTCCTCTGTCAGCGGCGGGATATTCAGACGGACCACGGTTCCGTCGACGTTCGGCATCAGGCCGATGTCGCTCTTGGTGATCGCCTTCTCGATCGCGCTCAGGACTCCTCGGTCCCATGGCTGGATGACGATCTGATGCGGCTCCGGGACGCTGATCCCGGCCAGCTGGTTGAGGGGCGTCTGCGTCCCGTAGTAGTCGACGAGGATGCGCTCCACCAACGCGGTGGATGCACGCCCCGTGCGAATGCCCTGGAAGTCGCGTCCCATCGCCTCGACGGCGCGCGCCATCTTGTGGTCGGCGTCCGCGATGATCTCGGTGCTCATGCTGGCGCACCTCCGGCTGTGGTCGGCGCCGCGACGGCGCTCGAGATTCGCGTCCCGACCAGATCGCCGGCGGCGACCCGGGTGATGTTGTCGGGATGATTGAGGTCGAACACGACGATCGGCAGGTCGTTCTCCATGCACAGGCTCACGGCGGTGGCATCCATCACCTTGAGCTGATCTCGAAGGAGATCGGCATACGCCAATTCAGCGTATCGCTGCGCAGAAGGGTTCGCCACCGGATCACTATCGTAGACGCCGTCCACCTTGGTGGCCTTGAGCAGGACTTCCGCATTGATCTCGACGGCGCGCAACGCTGCCGCCGTATCCGTCGTGAAGTAGGGGTTTCCGGTGCCGGCCACGAAGATGGCGACTCGTCCCTTCTCCAGGTGACGGATGGCGCGCCGCCGGATGTACGGTTCGGCCACCTCGTTCATGGCGATCGCCGTCATGACGCGGGTCGGGACACTCTCCTTCTCGAGGGCGTCCTGGAGAGCGAGGCCGTTCATCACGGTCGCAAGCATCCCGATGTAGTCGCCGGTGGCCCGATCCATGCCCCGGGCGGCTGCTGCCATTCCCCGGAAGATGTTGCCGCCTCCGACGACGATTCCGACCTGGACCCCGAGACGATGGACCTCGGCGACCTGCTTGGCAATAAAGACGCAGATGGCGGGATCCACGCCGTACGGACGGTCACCCAAGAGCGCCTCCCCGGACAGCTTGAGGAGGACTCGACCATATCCTTCCGGCATCTCCCCGGCGGCCGCCCCGGCCGCCGCGTCACTCACGATGCCTCTCCAAGCGCGTAGCGCGTGAAGCGACCGACGCGGATATTCTCGCCGATGGTCGCGATCTTCTCGTTGATCAGCTCACCGACCGTTCGTTCCTCATCCCGGAATGGCTGGTCGTAGAGGCAGACCTGGCTGTACCACTTGCGAAGCTGGCCATCGACGATCTGCGGACGGATGCCTTCCGGCTTCTGCTGGGTGCTTTCGTCCGCCAGGAGCTCGGCCTTCTTGGCCTCGAGGTCCTCAGCTGGGATCCGCTCCTGGTCCACGTAGAGGGGCGCCAGGCCGGCAACCTGCACGGCGAGGTCGCGGACGAGCTTCTGGAACTCGTCCGTTCGGGCCACGAAATCCGTCTCGCAGTTCACTTCGATGAGCACGCCGACCCGACCACCCGTGTGGATGTAGCTTGAGACGAGTCCCTCGCGCGCGTCGCGGCCCGCCTTCCGTGCCGCGGCCGCAAGACCCTTCTCCCGAAGCAGCACGACCGCTGCCTCGAGGTCGCCGGCCGTCTCCGTCAACGCCTTCTTGCAGTCCATGAAGCCGGCTCCCGTCTGCTCGCGCAGCGTCTTGACCAGGCTCGCTGAGATATCCGCCATGGAAGAGGCTCCTGTCCATTTCTTCGTAGATGCGGGCGCCTGACGCCCACATGGATGGTGTCGATCGGCTTGGCTGGTCCTCGTGCCGCCATCCGCGCAGGCGGGGCGGAACGTCGGGACTCAGCTCCCGGCTGTGTCCTCGCTCTTCTCGGCCGCTTCCCGTGCCAGCTCGGCTGCGATCTCCTCGGGGGTCGCCTCCGCTGGCTCGGCCGCGAGGGCCTCGGCGCGGGCTACGCGGTCGCCCGGGAGCAGGTCGTCGTCATCGGCATCCGGCTCGAACGTCAGGGCTGCCCCGCCCGCCAGGGCGGCGACGAGCTCGTCCGACGCGCCCGGGACCTCTTCCTCTTCACCGGTCTGCGGCATCGGGGCAGGCTCGATCACCTCGGCTTCGCCCGCGGCACGCGCCGAGCGCGCCTGGGCACCCTCGATGGCGGCATCCGCGACCAGCGTGCAGAGCAGCCGGATGCTGCGGATGGCGTCATCGTTCGCCGGGATGATGTAGTCGAGCTCATCCGGGTCGACGTTCGTGTCGCCGGTGCCGACCACGGGGATCTCAAGCTTGTTCGCCTCCGTCACCGCGATCCGCTCGCGATGGGGGTCGATGATGAAGACGAGCCCGGGCAGGCGCTTCATCTTGCGCATCCCGCCCACCGTGCCCTGGAGCTTGACCATCTCCTCGGTCAGCTTCGCGGCTTCCTTCTTGGTCATGCGCTCGAAGTCGCCGGCCTGCTGCCGCGCCTCCAGCTGCTCCAGCAAGCCGATCCGCTTCTTGATCGTCATGAAGTTGGTGAGCATCCCACCAAGCCAGCGCTTCTGGACGTACGGCATGTTGGCCCGGTCCGCCTCGCTGACGATCGGCTCCTGAGCCTGCTTCTTCGTCCCCACGAAGAGCACCTGGTCGCCCCTGGCTACGGTTTCGCGAACCGCCTCGAGCGCGACGTCGAGACGCTGGACCGTCTGGGCCAGGTCGATGATGTGGATCCCGTTGCGCTCCGCGAAGATGAACGGGCGCATCTTGGGGTTCCAGCGGCGGGTCTGGTGACCGAAATGGACTCCGGCCTCGAGCAGCTGGCGCATCGAAACGGATGGCATGGTGAGCGACCTCCTGTTCGGTTCGTCCTCCGCGGATGCCATGTCGTCGTCGGGGACCGGTCCGTTCCCGCTTGCGCGGAGACCGCCGGCACCGCCCCGAACCGGGACGATCCGCGTGTGAGCTCCGCCCCGGTCCGTCCGGGACGGGCAGATGCGGGGATTGC
>JAOUEG010000031.1 GCA_029858845.1 Chloroflexota bacterium
CGCCGTTCGTCGGTCCGTGGCGCTCAGTCGAGCGGTTATGTGGGGCCCTTGCCATCCTCCGGCTCGACGAGTCCCAGCAACCGGGCTCGAGCGACCGCCTCGTCGCGATCGCCGACGCCGAGCCTGCTGAACGCCGACCGCAGGTGTCGCGATCCACCCCACACCGGAGGCCGATGCTCACGGCTGGTCGGAGGCGCTCGGCACCCAGCAGCTGTTGCTAGACGTGGGAGGGGCGTTTAGTGCATATGGTCGGGGCGAGAGGGATTGCCCCGCGACCAACGACCTTCCGGTCACGATGCGGCTCGCCGAGCCCCCGGAGCCGTTCGACTGGCTCCGCAGCGCATGACGCGCCGGTCCCGCCATCCTGCTGAGTGTGCTACCGACCGCGAGGTTGGGGTGGTGGCAGCCGTTCTGGCCGCCGGCTCGGAGAAGGCGGCCGCCCACTGGCTCGGCCTGTCGCACTCGACCGACAAGCACCACCTGGCGAGTGCGCGGTCCAAGGTTGGGGCGACGATCTGCGTCAGGCCGCTCGGCGGCGTTCTCGACCGTCCGGCTGCCGATGGACGCCTTCGCGGCGTGACGGTGACCGGTGCCCTGCATTTCCGCGCTGGTAGTCGGTGCTCGACGCACGCCAGGCAGTCCAGACGCAAACGGCACAACGACTCTCTCTCACCCCGTGATCATTTCGGCGGCAAGGCTAACGGTCATGCCGACGAAACCGAGAGCCTGCGCGAATCACGCTGGTCGACCCTGACGGCACGCCGTTCGGGCCGGCTAGATGTCGAGCTCCGCGACGATCGTCCCGTTCGCGATCGCTTCGGCGTGCGCCGCGTGGTCGAGCTCGTTGAGGTCTGCATAGGCGTGCGAGAACTCGGCGATCGCGCGGTCGAAGGTGTCGTCGCCGCCGAGGTAGCCATCGATCATCGCCGCGTCACCGGTGCGGGCGTGGGCGAGTGCCAGGACAGCGCCGCAGAGCCGCGAGTACTGTCCCAGCTCCTTTGCGTCCATCTCGTCGACCTCGATCGACCCCTTCCCGTCCCAGAGCTGCCGGAAGTAGAAGTACTCGGTGCTCCCGGCCTCGGGGTCTTCGTAGCTTGACCAGCCGAGCAGGATGTCGCCCATCGTCTGCATCAGCCTCTGCCCGACCACGACCCGCTCCCCCGGCTCGAACTCGCTGGCGCCGAGATGGGCCTCGAGCACCGACGTCGTCGCCTCCTTGAACTGGACGAACAGCGGCTCGCCGTCTCCGCTCTCCAACAGCACGATGAAGCAGCGGGTGCCGAGACTGCCGACGCCGACCGCCTTGCGGGCGACGTCAACGACCACGTAGCGATCGAACAGTCGCCGTCGATACGCGGTAAGCGAATCGAGATACCGGTCGAAGAACTCGATCACCAGCGGCAGCTGCGTGTCGAGGATCTCGTCGACACGGGTGATGAGCGGCTCGTGCGCCACGATCACCCGACGGCCCTCGAGCACCTCGGTCAACTTGTCGAGGGCCCGCAGGTGATCCCTGCCGACGGCCTTCCTGGAGGAACGATCGACGCGGCTCCGGTGCCTGCCGCCGGCGAGCATCTCCTTGACCTGGTCGAGCTCGAGCCGGCGGTAGTGCAGCGCGAGCGGCGCCACGCCGGAGAGCTCCGAGATCGTCGTGCGATACCCCTCCACCGACGCGCGGACGGCGCGATCGACCCTCTCGGCGGGCAGCCCGTTGTTGCGGCCGGCGACCGCGACACTCGCAGCGAGCCGCTTCACGTCCCACTCGAACGGCCCCGGATGCGTCTCGTCGAAATCGTTCAGATCGAAGACGAGCCGACGATCCGGGCCGTTGAAGAGACCGAAATTCGACAGATGGGCATCACCGCAGAGCTGGACGCGAATGTCGGTCGTCGGCGTCCTCGCCAGGTCAGCCGCCATGATCGCGGCTCCACCGCGATAGAACGTGAACGGCGTCGCGCTCATCCGGCCGTGGCGGACCGGAACGAGCTGGGGCAGACGCATCGTGTCCTGCGTCGTCAGGATCCCGATCGTGTCACCACGATCGGCCGCGTCCGGAACGGCGACGTGGGCCTCCAACGGCACGTCATCGCGTCGCTCGCGTCCCGCCTTGCGGAGCTCGTTCCGCCCCAGGAGGTGGGCCCGGCCGAGCAGCCCAGTTCGCTCGAGGTCCCTCACACGCGCATCCTCGCACACGAACCGATCTCCAACCTGCAGCTCGACGCTGACGTGCTTTTCTGGAACGTCGAGGTCGCGTTCCGCGGGCTGTGGGCCACCGCAACCTCGTGAGGTGGCGCGGTCACGACACGGGTGGGTCCACCGTGGGCCGCCGCCTACCGCGCAGGAACGTGGACGCCGCGAAGATCAGCACGACCACGACGAACGCGGTCTCGAGCGCCCGCCGCATCGCGTCAACCCACGACTGCTGGACGATGCGGTCCACCTGCGCGGCAGCCGCCGGCGGCATCTCGGCAACCACGATCCGCTCGAAGGTCGCCTGGTCGAACCGGGCCTGGGCATCCTCCAGCGCGATCGCCAGCCGCCGGGCCTCGTCGGGATGCAGGTCCACCGCGGCGACACGCACCGTCGTGTCCACGAACGACGTGTAGAACGACGCGAGCAGGACCGATCCGATGAGGGCCGTCCCCATCGACGTCCCGAGCTCCTTGGCCGTGTTGTACACCCCGGTCGCGCTGCCCTTCTCATCATCGGGCACCGCTGCCAGCGTCAGGTTCGTCAGCTGCGAGAGGAGCCCACCGATCCCGCCGCCGATCAGGAGCAACGGCACGATCGAGTCGATCGTCGTCATCGTGGGGCCGAGGACGCTCGCGTATGCGACGACGCCGATCCCGATGGTGATGGCGCTGATCTGGACGATGAGCTTCGGGCGGACGAGGTGGACGACACGCGTCAGGCCCAGGGAGGCAAAGAAGATCGCGACCGACATCGGGAGGAGCGCGACGCCGGCGTCGAGCGCGGTGTACCCGAGCCCGGACTGCAGGAAGACCGGGATGGTGAACAGCAGGCCGGCGATCAGCAGCGACTCGAGGGCGTCGGTCGCGGTCCCCGGTCGGAAGTCGGTCACCCGCAGCGTCGCGAACCGGAAGAGCGGGTCCAGGCCCTGCTCGACCCGGCGCCGCGACCAGTGGACGAAGGCGACCAGCACGAGGATGCCCGCGAGCATCAGCAGTGGTGTCGGGGCGATGCCGCCCAGCCCGATCTCCGTGCCGCCGATGGCCAGCGGTCGCTTGGCATCCCACCAGCCATACCAGCCTGCCAGCAGGACCGATCCGACGATCGCTACCAAGCCGATCCCCCACAGGGTGACGCCCACGGTGTCGAGGCGCTGGTCCCGCTGGGGCGGCCGGTCGGCAAGCCATCTCGACATGGCCAGGACGATGACGACGACCACCACCTCGAGCCCGAAGGCGTAGCGCCATGACAGGTTCGTGGCCAGGAACCCGCCGATGATCGGGCCCATCGCGGCCGCGACCGCCTGGAAGCCGCCAAGCACCCCGAACGCGAGCGCCCGCCGCGGTCCCGAGTAGCTGATGGAGGTCATCGACAGCGAGATCGGGATCAGAGCGGCGGCGCCGATCCCTTCGAGCAACGACCAGCCGAGGATCAGGATCGCCACGTTCGGGGCGAGGGCGGCCATCAGGGTCCCGCACCCGAAGATCACCAGCGCGGCCCGGTAGACGCGTTTGGGGCCCAGCAGGTCTCCCACTCGCCCCGCGCCCACCATGAGCGCCGCCATCGTCAGCGAGTAGAGCGCCACCGCCGACTGGACCGCGGACGTGGTCGTGCCGAGGTCCTTGACGATGTCCGGGATCGCGACATTCAGCATCGTCGCGTCGAGGGCGATGATGAACATCACCATCGAGATCGCGACGAGTGGTGCCCAGCCCGCGTTGCGGCTGGCGTCGCGGGGCAGGGTCATGCTCGCACCACATGCGAGCGTCGTGCCAGCCATGCCGGCCTCGAGCGCACGCAGGAGTGCCACGCGCCTGCCACCAGGCCCCTCAGCGCTGACGCTGCGCCCGGACCAGGGGCACGCGATTCCTCCGCCGTCCGCGGTGTCGTCTTCGTGATCGGGCTCATCGTGGAGTTCGGCCTGCCGCAGAACGTCGGCTTCGGGTCTCGGTCGGCGGGTCGCTCACGCCGCGAGACGCGCCGGCGCCACCGCAGCCGTCGCCTCGTCACCGGTCGTGACCTTGAGCAGCTTCCTGGCCTCCTCGACGACGAGCACCGACAACGCGACGCCGAGGCAGACGACCCACTGCTCGACCGTGAGGGAGGTCGTGCCGAGGAGGCGCTGGAAGAAGCCCAGCTCGGTCGCGAGGATGATCGCCACCACCGACAGGCCGGTCGCATTGAGCAGCGGGCGGTTCGCGAGGATCGACCCGCCGAAGAGCGACTCCTTCTCGTCAGCCGACTCAAGGGAGGAGAACAGGCGGAACAGGGAGAACGTCGTCACCCCCATCGTACGGGCAACCACGTCGCCGTAGGCGCCGCTCCCCCAGGCGAGCACCCCGAGGGTGCCGGCAGCCATGACCAGCCCGACGAACACGAGCCACGTCGTCAGCCGGCGCGGCATGATCTTCTGCGTCTTCGGCCGCGGCGGCTCATCCATGAGACCCTGCCGCGGCTTGCCGTAGCCGAGGCCGATGGCCTGGAACGTCGTGACCGAGAAGTTGATCCAGATTGACTGGAGCGGGAGGAACGGGATCCCGCCCAGGATGTTGAGCAGCGACGAGCCGAGGAAGGTCGCGATGAACCCGAACAGGCCGGCCATCTGGAAGCGGATGAACCGGAGCAGGTTGTCGTAGACGGCCCGGCCGAGCCCGACGGCCTTGACGATCGTCCCGAAGTTGTCGTCGGTGAGGATCATGACCGCGGCCTGCTTGGAGACCTCCGTGCCGGTGATCCCCATCGCGATGCCGATGTCGGCCCGCTTGAGGGCCGGCGCGTCGTTGACCCCGTCGCCGGTCATCCCGACGACGTGGCCCTTCTTGCGCAGGATGTCCACGAGGTGGACCTTGTCCTCGGGTGAGACGCGGGCGATGACGCCGATCCCGTCGATCTGGCGCATCGCCTCGTCGTCACTCATCGCCCGGAACTCGGCGCCGGTGATCGCGCGGCCCTCGATGCCGAGCTGGTGGGCGATCGCCCCGGCCGTGACCGCGTGGTCGCCGGTGATCATCCGGACCTGGATCCCGGCCGCCTTCGCCTTCGCGATGGCGTCCTTCGCGGCCGGCCGCGGCGGGTCCACGATCCCCACCATCGCGAGGAGCGTGAGACCGTCGAGCGCCGCGAGCAGGTCCGCGCCCGGGTCGAAGGTGCCCGGGTCGAAGTCCTTCTGCCCCGTCGCCATGACGCGGAGGCCCATGGTGCCCAGTCGCTCGTTCTCGTGGAGGTAGGCATCGCGGATCTGCTCGATCGGGACCACCGTGCCATCCGGGCCGTGAGCGCTCCGGGCGCGGGCGAGGAGCTGGTCCGGCGCTCCCTTGACGTAGCCGCGGATGACGTCGCTGCCACTGGCGTCCGTCATCGCATGGAAGGTGGCCATCATCTTGTAGGCCGCGTCGAACGGCAGGGTGGCCACACGCGGATAGCGCTCGCGGGTGAGCGCGGGATCGACGCCGCCCTTGGCGGCCAGGACGACGAGGGCGCCTTCTGTCGGGTCGCCGACGAGTCCGCCGTCGCGGACCTCGGCGTCGGCGCACAGGGCCATCGGCAGCAGGTACTGCTCGAGCGGGACGTCCGGCTGGCCGCCGGTGTGGGCGATCTGGCCCGTCGTCGAGTAGCCCTCGCCGCTGATGGCGTACTGCCGGCCGACGATCGCCATCTGGATGGCCGTCATCTGGTTGAGGGTGAGGGTCCCCGTCTTGTCCGAGTTGATCGCCGACGTTGACCCGAGCGTCTCCACGGAGCGCAGGCGCTTCATGATCGCGCCCGCCTCGGCGAGTTGCTGTGAGCCCTTCGACAGGATCGCCGTGACGACGGCCGGCAGTGCCGTGGGGATGGCCGCGACCCCGAACGCGATCGCGCTCAGGAACAGCTCCTCGAGCTCGATGCCGCGGTACCGGCCGAGCACGATCGAGATCACCAGCGCGATGCCGGCGATGACGAGGATCTGGTTCGTCAGCGCGTCGAGCTGCTTGGTCAGCGGGGTCTTCTCGACGCCGGTGGCCTGGAGCATGCCGCTGATGTGGCCGACCTCGGTCGCCATCCCCGTCGTCGTGACGAGGATCGTGCCGGCGCCGCGGGTGACCTGGGTGTTCATGAACGCCATGTCGACGCGGTCGCCGAGCGCGGCGTCGGCGGCGACGGCGTCAACCTGCTTGGGGGTGGGGACGCTCTCGCCGGTGAGCGCGGACTCGTCGATCTCCAGGGTCGCCGCGGTGAGGATGCGCGCGTCCGCGGGGACGAGGTCACCCGCCTCGATGTTGACGATGTCGCCGGGGACGAGCTCCTCCATCGGGATCTCGACGAGGTCGCCGTTCCGGCGGACCTTCGCCTTCACGACCAACATGCCCTGGAGGGCCGAGGCGCTCGCCTCTGCCTTGCCCTCCTGGTTCATCGCCATCCAGGCGTTGAACAGCGTGAGCAGGATCAGGAAGACACCCGTGTAGAACTGGCTGGGCAGGAACAGGCAGGCGACGCCCACGACCAGGAGCACGATCTGCATCAGCTCGGCGTACTGGCGGCTGAGTCGCTGCCAGGTCGATGCCTTCTTCGTCTCGTCGAACCTGTTCTTGCCGGACCGGGCGCGCCTCGCGTCGGCCTCCGCCGTCGTCAGGCCCGCTGCCGGGTCGACGTCGAGTCGGCGGAGCGCCTCCTCCGCGGAGAGAGCGAACCAGCCGTTATCCGGCGCCGCCTGGACGGAACCGGCGGCTACGCCAGTGCTCGCGGTCATCCCCGCCTCCCCTTTCGGTCTTCGCTCTTCGGAACCAGGTGCGGGCCGGTGTGCGTCAGACCACGGGGTAAGCGACACGTGTCCCACCGACGCCCCGGAGAGACTCTACGCCATGGGATCGCGTGGGGTGGGTGTGGGTGATCGAGCCCGGAGAGCCTGCGCCCCGCTCCATCGGTGGGCCGACGGATCGGCCCTGACGTGGCCGGGGCTGTCCCGCACAATCGCGTCTCATGGGTGGCTTCAGGTCGAAGGCCGCGCGCAGGCGAGCAGTTCGCCTGGAACGCCGCGCCGCCCCGATTGCGATCACGTGCGTGGCCCCACGGCGCGTCGGATCGAGCTGATGGCGCGAGGGTCAGGGTCGACACCGCCTGCGGAGCCACCGCGCGAGTCCCAGTTCGATCGCCCGCGCGAGTCGAACCTGCGCTGGAACCTCGGTCTGGTCCGCCACAACCTGTTCGTCATCTTCAACCTCGATCTGATCGGGCTGGCGATCGCCCAGATCCTCCTGGATCGGTGGCTCGACGCTGTCGTGACCATCGGGACGCTGGTCCTCAACACCGTGCTCAACGTCGTCCAGGAGTCACTCGCATTTCGCCAGCTCCGTCGGTTGTCTGCGCTGGCACCGCCCGAGCTCTCCGTCGGCCGTCTCGCCGACGATCAGCTGGCGCCGGTCCGCGCGACGACCCCGCTCCAGGTCGCCGTCCGCCAGCTTCTTCGGCTGCTGCTGATCATCGCCTGGGCCGCGGCGGCCTGGCTCCTGCTGAACCGGTTCCTCGAACCCCCTGACGTCGCCCAACAGGTCGGCCAGGCCTATCTCGATGCCATCTCGATCATCTTCTCGGTCGCCCCGCCCGGCCTGTTCTTCATGGTCACGCTCACGCACTTCTCCACGGTCGCGAGCGTCGCGAGGTTCGACGTGCTCCTCAAGGCGTCGATCTCGGCGGAGGCGCTCGCCTACGTGGGCCGCATCCAGGCGACCGAAGCGGTGCTCTTGACCGATCGCTCACCGCTCGACCCACCGGGCGACCTGGCCGACCTCGGGATCGAGACCGAGATCGTTGCGATCGCGCCCGGGTCGGCCAAACCCGGGTCGCTCGCCGGCGAGCTTGCGGCCGACCTCCTGGACTCCGGCCTGGCCCTCTTCACGCGCACGGACCCACCTCGCCCGGTTCGAGGCGGGCCATCCGTCGTCATCGTCCCGATGGATGCCTCCGCGGCGGCGTTGGTGGATGCCGGCGTGGTGCTGATGGGCCGTGGCGTCGGCTCCCTGGTCGCGACCATCGCCCGGTGCCGGCGCTCGATCGCCTGGCTGGCCGACGTGCTGGCCCTCACGCTGGCGCAGGTCGGCTACCTCCTCATCCTCTCTCTGATCCCGATCCTGGGCCTCGCCGGCCTGCCGTTCCCTGCAGCGGCAAACGGCGTCGTGACGATCCTGACGCTCACGATCCCGGGCCTCGTGCTGTTCCTGATGCAGGGCCCGACGCGCAGCGATCCCGCGACGATCGTCGAGAGCATGTTCCGGTTCGCGGTGCCGGCGGCGATCGGAGTCGCTGCGGCAACGCTGACGACCCACGTGACGGCGACCGTGCTGGGGCAACGCGGGGAGGACGTCCTGCTGGCGAGCAGCCTGACCCTGATGATCATGGCCCTGTCGCTGGTCCTGTTCGTGCGTCCGCCATGGGGCTGGTGGGCGGTCCGCACGCCTGCGGGGCCCGTCGACGCCAGGTCGTTCGTCGTCGTCGGCCTGATGGTGGTCGCCTACCTGGTCCTCGTGCGCATCCCGCTCGCCCAGGAGGCGTTCAAGGTCGCCCCGTTGCTGGATCCAGCCGCCAACCTGGTCGTGGCCCTGACGTCGTTCGTCTGGATCGTGCTGGTTCGAGAGGCACTCCGGCGGGGATGGACCAACCGGGCGAGCACGCTGGTTCGCTCTGCAGCGGAGCGCTCCTGAGCCCTCCGCTTGTGTTCCCTCGGCCGGGTTTCGCGAATCGTGTCAGTCGCTGACCGCGGATCGAGCCAGGTCCACCCGTGGGCGCCCGTGCCGGCCACGGTGCCGCGGTGAGCCGGCGCGCGGCTACCAGCGCCACCGCCGCGGCCGCCTCGCCGGCGTGGCGCAACCGCATCGTCGGCTCGGGCGAGGAGGCGTGGCGCGCTACCGGCGGGACCGGGACCTGCGGTCCCTGGAGCGGACGATGGCCGCCCTCGACGAGCAAGAAGCCGAGGCGAACGACGGTGGGCCGGCCGAGGCCCTCGAGGCGTCGGAGGTGGTCGAGTACCTGCGAGACCTGCCGCGGCTGTGGGACGACGCGCCGGGCTCGAGGCGCGCGCTGGCGGAGGCGCTGTTCGAGCGGGTCGAGGTCCTGGGGTTGCGCCGGATGCGGATCGAGCCGACGCCGTCAGCAGTCGCCGTGGGCCTCGTGGAGGCGTTTTCGAGCGCATCTGCTGGTTATGGTCGGGGCGAGAGGGATAGCCCCGCCACCAACGACCTTCAGATCACGATGCGCCTCGCCGAGCCACCCGAGCCGCTCGACTGGCTCCGAAGCGCATGACGCGACGGTCGTCTCACCGCCCCGCCGGATGCGCGACGGACCGAGAGGTCGTCGTGGTCGCCGCGGTCCTCGTCGCCGGATCAGAGAAGGCAGCAGCCCACCGCCTCGGCCTGTCGCACTCGACCGTCAAGCACCACCTGGCGAACGCGCGGTCGAAGGTGGGCGTGGAGACGACGGCGCAGCTCGTGTGGATCCTGGCACCGCGGCTGCCGGAGCCGGAGGGCGTGGCCCAAGCGGACGATTCGCGGTCCGCTTGAGGAGGCGGTTGGGCTACTGGACATGAACCGCCGGAACCCACGCGCGGATCGCCGTGCCGGAATTTGATCGAGCGGCGTTCGACTACGTAGCCGAGCGGGCCAACCGGACCATCCGCGGGGGCCGAATGGCACTGTCTGCATCCTTGGCACAGCCACTCAATGCCAAGACGGCAGCCGCCCGCCTCCCCCGGCCAGGGCTAGGCCCCAGGACTGCTCGCACCGCGCGACGACCCAGCGTCACCGTCCGACCCGGGCGGACGCGTCGGGCGATCCGTGATCACGCCCGATCGAGAGCGAACCAGGCGAATTGGAGGCTGTGAACCGGCATGAACCGAACGCAGCCGATGAGGTCGACGATGCAATCTTGGAGGCGGTGGGTCCGCTCGGCGGCCCTGAGCGTGGTCGGTGCGGCGCTGCTGCTGGCGCCGATTGGCGGACACGTCAGCGCCGACCCGACGCCGGTGCAGGAATCGAACCTGGCGGCTGTCGATGCCTACATCACGACCCAGCTGCACGACCTCGGCATTCCCGGGATGGCTCTCTCCGTCGTCCAGGGCGATCAGATCGTCCATGCACAGGGCTTTGGCACGGCCGATTCGTCCGGGCGGGCGGTCACGCCACAGACCCCCTTCGGGATCGGTTCGATCACCAAGTCGTTCACCGCCCTGGCGGTGATGCAGCTGGTGGAGGCGGGCAAGATCGATCTGGATGCGCCGGTCCAGCGATACCTACCGTGGTTCCGACTTGCCGACTCGGAGGCGTCGGCGAGGATCACGATCCGCGACCTGCTGCACCAGACGACGGGCATCTCCGAGAGGGATGGCAACGGCTTCTGGTCCAGTCAGCAAGGGCTTGAGGACATCGTTCGCGGACTCGACTCGATCCAGCTCACCCAGCCGGTCGGCACCACGCACCAGTACAGCAACATCAACTACTCGATCGCCGGCCTGGTGGTCGAGAAGGTCGCCGGACAGCCATACGGCGACTACGTGACCCAGCACATCTTCGAGCCGCTCGACATGCGGCACTCGTTCACGTCCCGCGGCCCCGCGGTGGCCGATGGCATGTCCGACGGGCACTCCTACATGTTCGGCCGGGCCTTCGCGGACGACAGGGCGGTGCCGCCGGTCTATGCACCGACCGGGTCCCTGATCGCGAGCGCCGAGGACCTGGCGCACTACGCGATCGCCCACCTGGGTGAAGGCCGATACGGCGATACGGCGATCCTCTCGCCGGAAGGCATCGCCCAATTGCATGCCCCCGCTGTCGACGTGCCGGGCAGGGACGCCCGGTACGCGATGGGCTGGGGCGCGGTCACCTGGGAGGGACGCCCGGTGCTCTTCCACTCCGGCGACCCGTTCAACTTCTACAGCATCATCATGCTGGTGCCCGATGACGACCTCGGGTTCGTGCTCCTGGTCAATGCCAGCGGCTTCGAGCAGCTGGGCCAGGTCGATGGGATCGCCCAGGGTGTCCTGAACCTCCTCTACGACGGGCCGGCGCCGGGGCCGATCTCGGCGCCGTTCATGACCCGCTTCCTCTACTGGGCCATCGTGCTAACACCGTTTCTGCTGATCCTGGGGATCGCTCTCGGGTGGCGCCGCCGCAATCGGCCAGGGAGGTGGACCCTGATCCTGACCGTGACCCTGAACCTGGTGGCGGTGGTCTCCCTGTTCGGCCTCTCGCAGCTGATCCCGTTCCCGCTCTCATCGCTGGTGTTCGCGTACCCCGAGCTGGGATACGGCCTGATTGCCGTCGCGACGCTGGGGATCGGATGGAGCGTCATCTTCTCGGCCATGCGCCTGCAGGGACGGAGGTCGAGAAGGGACGCTCCGACCCCGGCGACCACGTAAACGGAGTCGGTTCTTTCGCGGCCCCTCGACCGTCCGAGGACGCCGGCAGCAGCCCGGTGGGACTCGACGCCGCCTTGCCGGCCGTGTTCGAGATCGGGAAGGAACGTGAGTTTGGTCGGGGCGAGAGGGATAGCCCCTCCACCAACGACCATCCGATCACCATGCGGCTCGCCGAGCCAGCCGAACCCTTCGATTGGCTGCGGAGCGCGTGACGCGACGGTCGTCTCGCGCTGCCGGACGCGCCACCGACCGTGAGGTCAGCGTGGTCGCCGCGGTGCTCGACGCCGGGTCGGAGAAGGCTGCCGCTCATCGCCTCGGCCTGTCGCCTGCGACGGTGAAGCACCACCTGGCCAATGCACGGTCGAAGGTGGGCGCGGAGACGACCGCGCAGCTCGTGTGGATCCTGGCGCCACGGCTGCCCAAGCCCGAGGGCATGGCCCAAACGGAGGATCAGCGATCCGCACCCCTGTTGTATCTGGGTGGGAATCCAGCGCCTGACCGGCGCAGGACACGTCGGCCTCGCCGCAACAAGACCCATGCGGGGGACGTCCCATGGCGGGCGTCCGGTACGTGAGGTAAGGGCAGTGCGTCAAGGCCTGGTGATTCTCTCCGGCCTGCTCGTTGCAGCATGTGCGACTGCAGGGCCGAGTGCCCCAGCATCCGCGCCAACGGCCACGCCGACGCCCAGGGTCTCGGGGGTGGCCTCGGCATCCGCGCCGATAGCGTCGACGCCGCTTGCCACGGCAACGCTCCCCGCCACTCCCGAAGCCTCCGCCAGCCCCCGGCCGAGCGCCACTGCGATGCCGCTG